>CAZRKO010000372.1:0-1520 GCA_964600445.1 uncultured archaeon | reverse complement strand
AGGGAATGTAAAATATTATCGTATTAAAGATGAATATATTTTTAAACTTCTTTCATTTATTCAATCTTTTGTAATAACCCTTCAAAAAGAAAAATTAAAAGGATTATCGGAGTATGATCGTTATGATACGCTTACTTAATATCCTTAATTAATAAATTAAAAAATAGAAATTTGTTTTTATTAAAGAACTATGATGGAAGAATCTACCTCAAAAAAAATTTTACTAATAGGGCTTGATAATAGCGGAAAAACATCGATAGTTCATAGCTTAAAGGGAATGAAATCCCTTCCTAAATTTTGTGAAATAAATCCAACTAAAGGGAAAATTATTGAAAATATTGCACTCTTTAATGCCAACTTCGCTATTTGGGATCTTAGTGGTCAAAAAACCTATAGGGATGAGCATATACGGGATTTTCAGAAAGTTATTAAAGAATGTAATAAGCTCATTTATGTTTTTGATGTTCAAGATGTCGAAAGATATGCTTTAGCATTAAATTATTATGAGGAAATCATCGATCTACTTAAAATCCCCCCTGTATCAAAGGATATTGAAGTTTCGATATTTTTGCATAAATTTGATCCTGATTTATCTGATACGAGGCCTGATATATCGAATGAAGTTTTTGAGGATTTGAGGGAAAAAATTAAGATAATAATTGATAAAACAGACCTTTCTTATCAAATTTTTAAAACTAGTATTTATTGCTTGTTTGAAAAAACTATTATTGATTAAAATATGGCTTATTTCTAAATTCTAATCTATGGTTATTGCGCCTAGCTTACAGGCAGTAGTACAAATATGGCATTTTACGCAACGATCTTCCCGATCCTCCACAACAACGCATTTTGGTTTAGAATCTTTATTTATTACTTCATAAATACCTCTGAAACAAACCTCCTCGCACGCAAAATCTTCACATTCAAGGCACTTGCGTGTATCAATGTGGTGGAATTTATAGCTTTCAATTGCTTTTTGATCGTTAGCTTCACTCATCCCATTTAAATAAGTAAAAAAAACCATTTATCTCTTTACTTTATACTTTATAGATTATAAAACAATTTTTTAATATCCTTTAAAAAATTACTCTAAATAGAGAATTTTTAATTGAATCTGCAATAATGACCCCAGTTAAATTTCCAATCTTTGAAATACCTAATTTAAAACAAGGAACCTTTCAAGAAAGACCTAATCGATTCGTAGCTGAGATCGAATACAAGGGAAAAAATGAAACTGCTCATGTTCATGATCCAGGTAGATTAAAGGAATTACTTATTAAGGGGGCAAAGGTTCTCTTTACTCACTCAAAAGGCAAGTTAAAATACTATATAAAAGCTGTAAAATGTGAAGATGAGTGGGTATTAATTGATTCAGCACAACATTCAAAAATAGCGATGAAAGTTTTTTCTTTTTTACCAGAATTCTCTAATGTGAAAGAAATTAAAAAAGAAGTCAAACTTGGAAAGAGTAGAATTGACTTCATGTTGGATGGAATTCCGTTGGAAGTAAAAGGAGTTTC
>CAZRKO010000371.1:0-1537 GCA_964600445.1 uncultured archaeon | reverse complement strand
GAAAGCAAATGTAAAATCTTTATAATGGTACACCAGTGTAAAGATTTTTTAGGATTATATTGATAATTTAAAGTATTATTAGTACGTCGTGTACTAAAGGCTGAAAATATAATGAAAATTTATGGATGTAATTAAGAAATTTTTAATCTCCGTAAGAGCAAAAAAACTTTCGTCGGAAATTATGAACAGATTAATTACGTATTTCTAACTAACTATTGTTTAGTTCCGTATTAACGTAACTTAAACCAATGCTTACTATTGTCCACATATATTGTGCAAAACTACGTATTTAAATCTTCCTATTAATTTTTTATTCAATTTAGGAATAAAACATCTTAAACTGAAAATATCTCGAATAAACAACGCTATTTTAATTATATTATGAGAGATATAACAATTAAAATTCAAATTTTAAGGTAAGATGAATCAGATTTTCATCGTTCTGAAATAATATATATATTTTAATTTATTTTATTATTAAGACATGTCTACTAAAGGAGAAATATCGATCCGAATAGAGATTTTCGGCGTGGGAAATGTAGAGGGGCTCATAATAAGACATTTGGGTCCCTTTTCAGCAGATGCAATTCTTAGTAAAATGCCATTTGTTCTTAGAGGTAGATTTACTTTTGGTTCGAAAAATTATTGGACTCTTCCAATTGGAATAACAAAAGGTCCCGACTCAAAAGCTACTAAAAATGTCGAAAAAGGGGATATCGCATATAATCCTAAAACAGATGAAATGATTATTCTTTTAGAAACTATTGAAATGCCAAATAAGGTAAATAAAATTGGCAAAATTACGGCTAATATCGAGTTGTTTCAAAAAGCAACTAATGGTATGAATACAAAAATATCTATATTAAAATAAGAAAGGTTTCAGGAGTTATAATGGCAATAGATAAAAAGCTCACAATCGTCTTTATGTTGTTTTATTTAGCCGTAATAGCTTACCTATTATTATTTTTAATGGTTCCTGAAATTCAAGAGATGATAATGCAATCTAGGCGAGATATAGCCAATTTAACAGAAGGATCTAATTATTTTTGGGCGCTTTTATTTACTTTTATCGTTTGCTTTATTGGTTCTGCGTCAATAGGTTTCCCAGTTCCCTTTCCATTTGTCTTATTTTCATTATCGAATTCTATTTATTTAAGATACACAAATCGAGGGTTAATATTAAGCGAGATTTTAATGAGCGGACCATTTTGGCTTGAAATTATGGGAATCGCAATCGCAGGAGGTCTTGGCGCAGCATTAGGTGAAATTACAAGTTTTTTACTAGGACGTGGAGCAAAAATTCTTGTAGAAAAAACCGAAAAAGAATCAAAAGTCCTTCAAAATATTGAAGGCTTTGGCAAATTAATTATAGAGAATCCAAATAGAATGTATCTGTATGTTTTTATTGCGGCAGCTCTTCCTATTCCTGATGATCCACTTTGGATTGCCTTAGGTATGTCAGAAAAAAAATTCAGTATGCCCAAACTCATACTTGCTGGAAGGGCAGGTAAAACCCTAACAACCACTATTTATGTTC
>CAZRKO010000370.1:0-1555 GCA_964600445.1 uncultured archaeon | reverse complement strand
ATTTATAAAGTCATCTACCTCTTGCTGTGAATCTCCATAAATCTTCAATAAATACTCCTTGTCCTGTTTTCTAGTTAAAACAATAAAAAATAAAAAGAAATTAAGATTTAAGACAATTTAAAGTTTATTATGTTTTTTTAAGTATTCAAGATATTCCTTTTCTTTCTCTTCATGGATTTTTTTTAATTCCACTTTTTGTTTATTCCAGTCTGGACCATCTAATGGAAAAAATTTCATTGCAAGAGCACTTATTAAAATAAATATTGCAGGTACTATAGTAAAACCTATCATAATTCCCATTTGAGCCGATTCTGTCTGAGCCTGTGAAGCTCTTTGAAATCCATAAAACGCAATTATTAAGAGAAAAAGCCCGTTAGCAATTGAAATGGCTGGTTTTGTAAGTAATGCATTCATTCCAGAATAAGTTGTTTCTCTACGCTTTTCAGTTAGTATTTCATCGTAATCAATTACTTCGGCAAATACAGCTTGGCTTGTAAGGAAAATGCCCGAAAACCCAATTCCTACAAGAATTAATGCGATAATAGATGTAATATAAACCCATCCTATGAAAAAAAATAGCAGAAATCCTAAACCACTGAAAACTAGACTAAAAATATAGACTTTTTTTAGTCCATACCGGCTAACTAATTTTGCATAAATCGGAGTAAACGCAAATACCATAACAAAAAACAATAATATGGGAATAATTGCCATTAAACCGCTTAATTTTAGAACAAATGTTATGTAATAAAAAACAGCTGTAATCAAGATTGTTGAGGATATTAAAAAAGCAAAATTACTAATTTCAAAGATTAAAAATGGTTTATTTTTAAATGTTTGTTTAATTCCTTTAAAAATAGGAAGAGGCTCTTCGAGTATTGTATATTTATTTTCCTTTATATAAAAACTACTAACAAATATAATAGCTGCGCAGACTATTCCAAGAATAACCATTGTTATCAAAAATGTAGGATCAATCTCAGTACTAACATCCGAAGTTAATAATAAAACAGGTATTATAAATGAGATCAACACGCCTAAAGCACTAAAAATTGAACCATAAACCATTAAATTTGCCCGTGTCGTTGAGGAGATTGCCATTTCCGCCGGTAAAGAGTAAGTAATTAGTCCGATTATAGTAAACAATGTATCAAAAGCAAAAAGGATAATTACTAAATTTATAAATAAAGCTATTTCATTATTTACATCAGCAAATGGAAACCAAACAAGAATAAATAGAATGCCATAAATAGGTGCTCCAAATCTTAAATATGGAACCCTACGACCGTATTTTTCACTTTTTGTCCGATCCTCAATAAACCCAAACAAAGGGTCGTTAACTGCATTCCAAGCAGCAAAGATTAACCATGCTAGTGCTATGAATTCTTCACCTAAACCTAATTTTATATTGTAATAAAAAGTAATTGCTCCAAATGCTATTCCATTTAAAATTCCACTAGCCATTGTAGCTCCTCCAAAAGCAAATTTAGATTTAGTAGGTATGTTTTCTTCAATTAAAATATTATTTGATTTTTCTTGAGTATTCAAATTTTAT
>CAZRKO010000369.1:0-1561 GCA_964600445.1 uncultured archaeon | reverse complement strand
ATGGTTTTTATAAATTCCGAAGGTAAATTTAATGACAATTCTTATCTCATAGATGATATGATATTTCGATTACCCGGACAACTTTCGCTTTATATAATTGAAAATAAAGGAATGCGAATGATGATTGATGCGGGGGAGGAATTAGCTGCTAGGAAAATTGTAAAGAAATTAAAAGATTTTGGAGCATATCCAATTCATAAAATTTTATTGACTCATAGCCATTTTGACCACGTACAAGCTGTTGGAAAATTGAAAAAATTAATGAAAGAGACAGATATCGAAGTTTTAGCTTCAGAAAGGGCTATTATCAATTTAAAAAATCCGGAAAAAATGAATGAGTATTTTGGATACATCGTTGATCCCATTGAAAATGTTACTCCTTTAAATGAAGGTGATATAATTGATTTAAATGGCTTGAAATTAGAAATCCTGAATTTTTTTGGTCATACTCAGGACTCTATTGCCATTTTCGATAAAAAAAATAAGAATATTTTTGTAGGAGATGCTATTATCGATAAGGTTGATCACGATACTATTATGCCTGAATTCGTGCCACCAGATTTTGATGAATCAGCATATCTTAAAACTTTGGAAAAATTAAGGAATATGAAAGATGAGCTAAATTCAATATCCTTGGCGCATTTTGGAGTTTGGAAAGATGAAGATTTTAACGATATTGTTAAAAATACAGAAGAATTTCATTTAAATGCTAAAGAATCAATTATAAAATGGTACAATGAAAATCCATCTCTTGACTATATAGCTTTAGAATATCATAAGAAATTTATTCCAGAATCTAAAATCCATACAAAGGAGAACATTCATGGATTAGAATTTGAAATAGAGTGGTTCATCGATGGTTTAAAAACAATGGGGGTTATTAAATAATGGTAGTTAAAAATTCTGAAGGAAAAGTTAATGAGAATACTTATCTCATTGATGGTCAATTATTTAGAATGAAAGGATACATGGCTGTTTATGTAATTCAAAATGAAGGTATGCGTATGATGATTGATACGTCATCTTCTTTAATGGCCCGAAAGATTATGAAAAAAATTAAAGAATTTGGGCTTTATCCAATCCATAAAATACTCTTAACTCATTCTCATTTTGATCATGTACAAGGTGTTGGAAGATTGAAAGCATTGCAGAAAGAAGCTGAAATTGAAGTTTTGGCTTCAGAAAATGCTATAGACAACTTAAAAAACCCTGAAAAAATGAATGAAGGGCTTGAAGTTGATCCGGTAGAGAACGTCACACCCTTAAAAGAAGGAGATATTATAGACTTGAATGGTTTAGAATTAGAAATTTTAAATTTTTTTGGCCATACGCAAGATCATATTGCTGTATTGGACGAAAAAAATAAGAACATCTTTACCGGTGATGCAATTTTAAATAGATATGATCGAGAGACCTTTAGTCCTACTTTTATGCCTCCCGATTTTAATGAAAGCGAACTCTTTAAAACTTTCGAAAAGTTAAGAAAGATGAAAAAAAAACTAAATTCCATTTCTTTATCTCATTTTGGTGTTTGGGCAGGAGAAGACTGTGAAAAAATAAT
>CAZRKO010000368.1:0-1581 GCA_964600445.1 uncultured archaeon | reverse complement strand
TGGAGAAGGTCCAACAGGCTCAAAATCTTTATTATAAAGATTATTTCCGGTATGGCCAATTTGGGCAGCAATTTTCACGTCGGAATATTCATGAATAGATTTCACAAATGTTTTTTGACCGGGAATATAAGAATCATTATACAAACGTGCCATACGCGGTGTTGCAGCTCCTTCTAAATCCACGGCAATATAACCAGATATTATTAACCCTACTCCCCCTTTCGCCAATTTGCTGTAATATTCAATAAAATCATCTGTGATATACCCATCTTCTGTAGCTCTTGCGACCCATGTTGCCGATCTAATAATTCTATTTTTAATTTGAACGTTTCCAATTTTACCAGGACTAAATAAATGTTCTAATTCCATTTTTTTCTACTAATTAAATTGAGATTTATTATAAACAATATTTTAACTCACTTTTAAACTCTATTCTAATGAATTTTACTGAACTATTTAAATTCATGTAGCGTAACATAATTTAAAAAATAATAAAATAAGGTGATATAATTGGAAGCTGAACCCATAAATATTTTAGCGATATTTGCCCATCCCGATGACTTAACATTCTCTAGTGCGGGAACTATAGCCAAATGGGCAGAACATGGGCATACCATCTTTACGATTTGTGTTACTAGTGGCAATTTAGGAACTCTGAGAACTGATTTAACGTTGGATGATGTTGCTCAAATGAGAGAGAAAGAACTTAGAGCTGCGAATGATATTCTTGGAGTAAAAGAAACTATAATGTTAGGATATCCCGATGGTGGATTCATAGATGGTGCTAAGCTAAGAGAAGAACTCAGTTATTATGTCAGAAAATTAAAAGCGGATCGTGTTGTAACATTTGACCCATGGGTTAAATATGAAGTTCATCCTGATCATGTAGTTGTAGGGAGGATGGCAGCAGAAGCAGGAGCGTTTGCTGCTTTCCCATTATTATACCCAGATCAAATTAAAGATCGTGGAGTGGAACCATATTCATGCGCAGAAATCTGGCTTATGGGATTACGTGGTCATCAACCTAACTATTTTGTGGATATTTCGTCAACACTCGACAAAAAGATTGATGCTGCACTTAAGTTCGAGGCAACATTAACACTTATAGCAGATCTATTTGCCCCTGGTGAAGGTATTGATCCTGCCAACGTTACTGAAAAGCAATTGAAAAAAATCTCTAAATATGCAAAAAGACTTTTACAATCTATGGCTGCTAATCTTGGAAGGAAAGCAGAGTTAAAAGCAGCTGAAGCCTTTTATGTACAAAAAGTCCTCCCGGGTCATTTTGACAACTTTATACAGTTAATGAATGAAATGCTAGGCAATCCCCCCGAAAAACCAAAAATATGCTAAAGTATGTAAAATAAACATATTTTTAGACCATCAAAATAATCACATAAAAAGCAAGCAAAATACCAAAACAGATAAAGGTTGGTAAAGCTAAATATTTGAAAGCTCCTTTATATTCTGTTTTGAGATAATTTATGCTATATGACACACAAGGATGAATAGGAGTAATTAAATACCCTAAAAAGGTCGCAGAATAAAGTAACACAAAATCAAGTAAACTCATAATGGTAA
>CAZRKO010000367.1:0-1603 GCA_964600445.1 uncultured archaeon | reverse complement strand
CCGGTTTCACCAAAAGATTCCATTTCAAAACCAGTAAGAGAAGATATTTATGAGAAGTTAGGCATCTTTTTTACGGAATACATTAACGGCTATAGTGTACGCTATACTCGATGGGAAAATAGTGTAAGTAATATCTTATCTATTCTTAGAAAGATGAGAAAATTTACCAAGAAAAATACTGAAGATTTGATAGATTCTATAAATAATCAATTTAAAAAAATAGAACTCAATTTACAAGATTTTAAAATAAAAAGAGATGAAATAGAGAAAATTGCTGGTATAGACATTTTAACAATGTCAGGTGAATTTAAGAAGGTATTAGGTTTGCTTGAATTACAAGTGAAGGAATATCAATTAAAACGATTGACGGATGAACTTATACATCAACAAACATTATATTCTCAGCTTTAGTATTCTAATAAATATTTTATTACTTTTTAAATGAATTTTTAAAAATTATCATGATTAATGAAGACAGACAACTAAGACCATTAGTTTTAGATATTGGAAGTGATAGATTCAAACTTGGATGGGCTGGTGATGATTCTCCAAGTATTATTGCTCCTTCGGTTTATGTCGACGTAAGAGATTGTATTTTTGATTCAAATGTTATAGATGGACTTGAAGAATTATTTTATAATGAGAATTCTGAGATTCATATCTATGGAGAAATGGCTTTAAAATATCAAAATATATTGAATATTCATGAATTTAAAAAAGAAAATAATTTCTTCATTCTCTCAAACTATTTTCAATATTATTATCAGAAATTGAATATTGCTCCCGAACATAAAAATAAGCAGCCTATTATAGTAATATCTCCATTTTTCATGACTGAATTGGAAAAAACTAAATTACAGCAATTATTCTTTAATAAATTAAATTTTCCTTATATTTTATTTTTATCAGAAAGCCAAGCCATATTACAAACCCTACAAAAAACTACCGGTGTTATTGTTAATATGGGGGAATCACACACTTATATTTCTTCAATATTTCATGGATTCACTAACATTATGGCCAGAGATGTTTTTCCGGTCGCGGGTAAAGATTTAACTAATCAACTCATAAATTTAATAATAACAAAGAAAGGTTCCAGTATAAATCTTTATCTCGAAAAATGGCTAGCAAAAGAAATCAAAGAAAAAACAGCATTGTGCGTATTAAGACCGGAAGTAGAAATTGATAGTATAAAACAAGGATTTACTAATTATGATCAAGTTATTAACTTTCCTGATGGTTCAAATTTGGGAATAAATTTAGAAAGATTTATGCTTACTGAACCGTTTTTTGACCCAAAATTAATCCGTATAGATTATATAGGATTGCCCGAGGTAATAGCAAAAGTGATTCAATCATGGGATCGAGAAAATTGGGAAGAATTAATCTCTAATATCATTCTTTCTGGTGGTGGAAGTCTAATCCCCGGGTTAAAAGAAAGATTAAAAATAGAAATTATGAAATATTTTTCAGATAAGATTAATCAAAAAGTCAGTATCATTGCAGCAACTGGAAGGGAGAATATGAGTTGGCTGGGAGCATCTATATTGCACTCAAAAAATGAATTAAAAGAGGGTTGGATCCCAAATCCAGAATATAAAGA
>CAZRKO010000366.1:0-1610 GCA_964600445.1 uncultured archaeon | reverse complement strand
TTTAGTTAACGCTTTATATCGGGACCTAAGGGTGACCTCGGGCACTCCAACAAGATTAGCAATTTCCTTTTGGGATATTTTTTTATTGCGTATTTTACATACTAAATATAGTGCTCCCGCACATAAACCTTTAGGATCTTTACCACTCGTTGAAAATTTTCCCATAAATGTTTGCAGGATTTTAATTGTTGCTTTTTCTACATCCGTATTTAATCCTAACTCTGCTATAAATCGGGGAATGAGTGAAATTGGATCGGTAGATGGGACTTTTAAATTTAATTCTCTTATCAAAGTTCTATAACATCTTCTCACGTTCTTAGCACTTTCAGATGTCTCATCTAAAATTTCCTGAAGAGTTCTAGGAATTTTCTTTTCCCTACACGCAAAATATAAACATGCGGCTACCATTCCATTAATAGATCTCCCTCTGAGTAACTTTCTTTTAAATGCCTCTTTATAAAGTCTTATTGCCTCTTTTTTGATATGAACTGGTAAATTTAAATTGCTGCCAATTCTCTTTAATTCAGTAGTAGCGATTAACATATTTCTTTTATCCCATGTCATTCGAGAATTCCATTTAGCAGCTCTTTTTAAGTCAGGATTTTTAATATTATTTTTATCTATAACTGTACTTAATCCCATGTCAGGCAATAAAATTGAAATGGGAGATCCTGTTCTTTCTCTTTTTTCTTTCTCTTGTTTAGTAAAGGCCCTTTTACCACTATGATAGATATCTAATATTCTTTCCCTAATTACTAAACCACACTGACCACATACAATCTCCCCCTTTTCCTGAAGAGAAATAATATTACCCCCACATTCAGGGCATAAATTTGTTAAATTACTAATATCTGATTTTATTTCCATATTTTTTACCTCTTTTTAAAATATAAAATTAAAATATTTAAATACCAAGTTACCGTTATTATTTTTGTAAAAAAATCCAAGTAAATTAATAAACGTTAATTTAAGTGACTGAAATTCTTGCGTAACCCATGCAGCAAAGTATAATATAAAATTTAGATATATAAATCTTTCGATTCTTTGAGGGAATATAATGGGAAATAATAAAATATAGAAATTTAGAAAAAAGGATCATTATTCTTCTTTAAAAATTTAATTATTTCTTTTTCAGTAGACATTCCCGTTCTAGCACCTAACTTTTGAATTTTTAGAGATGCCGCGGCATTTCCAAATCTACATGATTTTTCTAGATCCCATCCTTTTATCCAATAGCCCACTGAAAAAGCTCCATTAAATGTATCACCCGCCCCTGTAGTGTCTATAATTTTTTCAATATTATAGGTTGGAACTATTTTTTGATATTCTTTTGTAGTAATTAAAGCCCCTTTATTTCCAAGGGTTATAATAACGATAGGAATTCCTTTTTTAATTAAAATGTTTGCAGCTTCTTTTTGTGTATTGAATAGTCCTAAATAAAATCTTTTTCCTTTACTATTTAAATCTTTAGTAATGCTTTAAAGTAATAATTTCATGAATTTCTTATGTCTCAAAAAATAATTATACAAAAACCTAAAGATAAGGTGGATGAACCTCCCTCCAGATTAAGAGTAGCTGGGCGTTTCAAAAGAGTTGGAATTCTGAGCCCT
>CAZRKO010000365.1:0-1622 GCA_964600445.1 uncultured archaeon | reverse complement strand
CTAAATTTGAGATTATCAAGAAAATACCGCTAAATTTGATAAAATAAAAAAAAAATGAAAAATTATATTAACTTGTGTGGAATTTCAAGATCCATCATCTTTCTATAGAAGATGTACCTAAATAATAGAAAAATTAAAAAAAAAATTGACTTATACCTTTCCCTCCATTAATTTCTTTAATTGCTCTTTCATTTTTAATTTCTTTTCATTTTTTAGGTCATAGATCAACAGAAAACTAATCCCCCCTATAATGAGAATAATTCCGGGGATAACACCCGAATGTATACGTATACCTAAGATTGCTAGTGCTGATTGCGTAGCAGCTGGATCTGGATTATAGTTAGTGAGGATATGAATCGTAGCAATAATAACTCCTATAAAAAGATATGCGAGCCGAATGAAAAAATTCGTTATTCCTTGAAGCGTAGCTTCTTGATGAACCCCTAATTTTGTTGTAACTTCGTCAAATATATCTGATTGAACCCAGATAAGGATAGCATTAGAGGCACCCCATACGAATCCTCCTATAAACATGGTCACAATTAATTCTTCTATACTGCTAATCCATAAAAATGAGAAGAAGAGAATGCCGAAAAGGACATATCCTAACCCATATATATTACTAGCCCCATATTTCTTAGCTACTTTCAACCAAAACGGAAGTCCAACGAAAAATCCTACGAACAATGCCAAAAAAGCAAAAGCAAAATAACCAAAATCTATTTTCAGAACATCTTTGTAAAAGTAAACTTGTGAAGCAAAAAATAAATTATATGCTGTAGCATAGCAAAGGTAAGCAATAATAAATATTTTAAAATTTTTATCACGCATCGCAGTTTTAATGACTTTCAGGAAAGGAATTTCTTCTCCCTTTTCTTTGTCCCGCCCTTTTAAGTAATATTCTTTAACTTTCTTCGGTTCACGAACCCCGTAACTATACACAAAAATATTTATTACCATGATTATAGAAGCTAATCCTGCGGCTAAGACAAATGAATTTCTATCCCCATATACGATAAAGTTGGGTAAAATAACGGCATTAATAACTAGTAATCCCAGCATGGTAAATGTTATAGCAATTGCCCCTACTTTCCGCCTCTCATCATCAGTTCTAAACATATTTACGGTACCCGCAGCCATATGTGAATTATAAACAGTATAACACGCGTCAAGCAAGCAAATTACAATAACCATGTATATAAAAATCAGGACCTGATTTGTTCCTCCTGAACCATTCGGTGGAATAAACACAAGAAAAAAGCATATTATCATTAAAATATCACCTATAATAATCATGGGTGTTCTAAATCCATACTTCATTACAAGCTTTTCAGATCTAGGTTTTTCAGTTAAATATCCTATAAATGGATCGTTTATCATATTCCATATTGCAAATATGACAAATGCCAAGGCAACCCAAGCTACATTCAACCCCACTTCGACTTCATAGAAATAAAATAATACTACGCCAAAAAAAGACAAGATAGTAACATCGGTGAACCACATCGAGCCAAATGAAATTGTTTTAGCTAATGAATAACCATGGCCCTCGTCTAAAGAGGCATTACCATCTAATTCTGATTTATCTTCCATAAGTATCTACTAAATTATTTAATATAATT
>CAZRKO010000364.1:0-1624 GCA_964600445.1 uncultured archaeon | reverse complement strand
ATACAATTCTTCAGGTTAAAGGAAACAGGTGTAAAAAGGGATTGGAGTACGCAGAGAAAGAAATTTTTGATCAGCAGAGAATTATTACAACAACCGTCAGTATCTCGAATGCAATAATATCACTGGTACCTGTAAAAACTGATCGCAGCATTGCGAAACAGCTTTCTTTTGAAGTAATAGAATGCGCCTCAAAAATACAATTAAACGCTCCCGTAAAAATGGGAGATGTTGTTATTAAAAATATACTTGAAACGGGAGCAAACCTCGTTGCTACACGTACTCTTGAAAGAATACGTACGAAACAGGATTATTTTCATTATCAGGGATTATCACGACCCCTTAAAAACCCTAACGCATAAAAGCTATAATTATCTCACTTTATCCAATTATATATAATACAATAAAATATGACAATCAACCTTAATTATTTATATGCTTAATTGTATTATATAATACTTATTAACGATCATTATTAAATATTAAAATATCAAATCTTTTCAAATTAGTTTTTAAAAACAAAAAAATCTAATCCCCTAATATTTACTACTTATAATTCTCTATATAAAAAGAATTATCACCTCTATAATATCTTAAATGAAAACATTTACCATAAAATATTTGACAATTTGTTCTAGATATATTATAATAATATATATAATACATATAGTTTACATATATAATACTAATAGAGTCGAACCGCTCACTATGGATAAAAACTTCTTCCTCAAGCCCACAACCCCAATGCAAAAACGTTACGAAGCATTACGAGCCTCCTTCCTTGACGATCTGACCGCGAACGAAATAGCAAAAAAATATGGATTTTCTATTCACACAATCAACGCTTTACGCAGAGATTTTAAATCAGATTCTTTATCCCCTTTTTTCATGACTTTAAAAAGAGGCCCCAAACGGCCTCACTCTTCCACATTACATATTAAAGGTCGAATTATTGAATTAAGAAAGCAAAACTACTCGATAATTGAAATCCAGGAAGTCCTCATGCGTGAAGGAGCCACTATCACCCCCAAAACCATTCATAAAATCCTTAAGACAGAGGGTTTTGCAAAACTATTCAGAAGAACACACGTGGAAAGGCGGATTGCTTTGCAAAATGCAAAAGACCCTGCTGAAGTAACAGATGTTAACGACTTTGCTCTTCATGATTTTGTAACCACAGCCTACGGAGGTGTTTTCCTTTTCATACCATTTATCCTGGACCTGAAGCTCAACACTCTATTTGAACAAATAGGATTCTATGGGTCCAATCAAATTCCCGGGATCAATTATCTTTTAAGCTTCTTGGCTTTGAAGCTAATAGGCAAGGAGAGACTTTCTCATGTAGTTGATCTCAATTTTGATTATGGACTCGGGACATTCGCTGGGCTTAATGTACTACCCAAGACAGCCTCTATGACTCAGTACTCATACCGTAATCCAAATCGTTTAGTGCTAAATATGCTTACGAAATGGAATCATGTACTTATGGAAAAAGGCTACATAAAGGGCAGGCATATCAATTTAGATTTCCATTCCATCCCGCACTGGGGAGAAGAAAGCCAGTTAGAAAAACATTGGGTGCCAACACGCGGGAAAAAAATGAAGAGTGTATTGTGTTTTTTTGCCC
>CAZRKO010000363.1:0-1630 GCA_964600445.1 uncultured archaeon | reverse complement strand
AAGGATTCTAAAGAAAAGCAAGAAAAGATAGATAAAATGTATAAAGAACTTCCAGAAGAAAGAGTTCTGGAATTAAAAAAAAAAAAGATTCAAGACTTAAAAAAAAAAAATAAAGAGGAACAAGTCGAAAAAACTGAATCTAATAACTTATTAAGCGAAGTAATTGAATTTAAAGATTGGCTAAATCAAAGAACTTATCTAAAAGGTGATTTAGATAAGATTGAAGTATGGATTCAAAATTTAAATAAAAAAGTAACTCTAGAAAGTAATGATCAAAAAATGAATATTACTAGAACACATTTGATTGAGCAATTTAGAATAATTCCTCCGACATTTTTAGATGAAGAAACTAGAATAGCTATTAATAAAAAACTTAATGGGACTAAGAGAACGAGTTCTGACAACTATTATTTGAGAAAATTAAAATCTCTTGTCCGTGAAAAATTAAATGAAGCGAGTTATTACGCGCTTTTGAAAACAATTTTAGATTCATAACCAAAATTTAAAAGTCCAATATTTCCAGACCTTTATCTGCAAAACAGAACTCGATTAATTTCCCTTGTTGGTTTTCTAATAAAGTTTTTATTTTTTCTTTAAATCCCGGTTTTATTAGCCATATCATGCAACCTCCACCACCAGCACCACATACCCTCCCTCCAATACCTCCATTTCTTAGTACTAAACTATTCAATTGTTTCATATAATCTGTTGTGAGTAGTGGATTGAATTTTGTCTTAATTTCCAAATCTTCAGTTAATAGTTCTCCGAATTTCTCAAAATTTTCAGACAATAGTGCATCTTTCATTTGATATGCAATTTCTTTTAATTTATCCAAGGATTTTTTTGATTCTTCTTTATTTTCTACATATGATTTAACTTGCACTTTTACTATATTGCCGCTTGTACGAGGCAATCCAGTGTAAAACAAGATAAGGTTATTTTCGATTTCTTTTTTAAAAGAATGAGAAATTTTTAACTTTCTAATAAGAACATTAGAACCTCCCAAAAATTTTAAACCATTAAATCCGCCATAGACTGCGGCATATTGATCTTGACGCCCTCCTATGTTCTTTAAAATATTTTGCTCAACAGAATATGCTTTTTCAGCTATAATATCTAAGTTTATTTCTTTTCCTTCTAAGTTTAATATTCCCGAAATTAAGCTGGTACACAAACTTGCTGACGCCCCTAAACCTGCTTTTTTAGGAGGCTCTCCGTGCACATACACATCCATTCCAAAATTTGGTTTTGTTAAGTAAAACACTGCTTCAAATAAATTAGATCGTTGATAATATGTCTTTAAAATTTTAATTGTATCGAATTTATGAGGGAAAAATGTATCATTGGAGTATATATTAATCAAATTATCATTGCGCTTAGTAAAGAGGCATCTAAAATATATATTAACAGTGGTATTAATAACGTATCCTCCATAATCTGAAGGATAAGGTTCAACATCAGTACCACCTCCTCCAAATGCTATCCTTACTGGTGTTTTCGCTATTATTGCCATATTCTTTCGAATTTTTGTTAATTAAATTATGTCAAAATTGTTATTATAAATATTTTGTTTAATTCAAGACCAAAATAATTTTATGTTATATTAGTTTTTATTATTTAATATGTGGTT
>CAZRKO010000362.1:0-1631 GCA_964600445.1 uncultured archaeon | reverse complement strand
ATAGCAAAGTTAAAGTTGGAATCTTGGGAGATAACGATATCGATGAAAATGTGAAGAATAATTTTGATATTTTAATTTATCATGAAAAAAAAAATGATATAGGAATTATTTTAATTTACAACAAAAAATATGCTATTTTTGAAATATTAAGAAGGCACTGTGGATTCAATGTAAGCTCTCGAAAATTATGTGATAGAGGAAGAATTTCAATTGATTTAGTAGAACAAAGCGAATATAATTTAAAAAAACGAATAGCAGATTTAGAAAATGGTGATGTAGAATACTGCTATTTATATCCTTCGGGAATGGCAGCTATTTTTGCTTCAATTGTATCATTGATCTCAGATAAAAAATCTAAAATTCTTGCGTTAGGTTCATTATATGTAGATACGATAAGGATTTTAGAGATATGGCCAAATAAATATAACCTGCCAAATGTGGTTTTTATCAGAGATAAGCCTGAAGTGAATTTAGAAAAATATATTGATAAGAACACAGCAGGAGTTATCGTTGAGTTTCCTTCAAATCCTTTAATTCAATTAGTTGATATCGAAAAAATTGTTAAAATATCCCATTCCATGGGTGCAAAAGTATTAGTTGATAATACAATCGCAACACCATATAATTTTAATCCGTTTTATCATGATGTGGATATTACAGTTCATAGTACAACTAAATTTCTCAGTGGAAAAAACAATCATATTGGTGGGGTTGTTTTAACAAAGGATCATGATAGTGGAGAAAAAATTGAAGAATTTAATAAACTCATAAACATCAAGATGAATTTCAACGATATTAGAGTTTTGACTCGAAATATTAAACAATTTGAAAGAAGAATGCAAATAATAAATGATAATAGCATTAAAATTGCTAACTTTTTAAGCTCTCATAAGGCTATTAAGCAAGTACATTATCCTGGTTTAGAAAATAATCCAGATCACGCTCTCATGAAAAAATACCTTAAGGGAGGTAGTGGACTATTAAGTTTTATTTTAAATGAATCTACTATGGAAAATGCAGAAAAATTCTACGATAATCTGCTTCCTCCTGTTTTAAAAGGTCCAAGTCTAGGATCAGAAAAAACTCTCTTATCACCTTATGTTATTATGGCCCATTATGAAGATTCAAAAGAAGAATTAGAACGATTAGGTTTTGATTTTTACTTAATGAGATTATCAATAGGAATTGAAGATGCTGAAACGATAATAAACAGTTTAAATCATGCTTTAAGCTATGTAAAATAAAAATCGAAATTTTAACTCTTATTATTTTTATTGTGCTAAAGCTGAATGAGAAAAATCTAAAGCATAATTGAAGGTTTTTCAAGGATTAAACCGATAAAATCGTGTAAAATTAAATTTCTCTATTCTTCCACCAATATGGGATTCCTAGTTTGATTAATTTTCCATAATCTAACAATAATATGTGATCCTCCATTATTGAAAACGCAAAAACGCAAAACCTCCCAGGAAATCTATCCAACGATCATCAGGAGGGAGACCAAACCATCCAAATCTAAAAATAATTGTATGAAAATCATGTGTAACAAAGATATTGAGCCCACCTTCAGAAATGCTCTCTATTTGACTCCAAATTTGTTCCCCACTTTTCTGATAGAATAGCTTCGCTGG
>CAZRKO010000361.1:0-1637 GCA_964600445.1 uncultured archaeon | reverse complement strand
ATACATTGCTGGTATTACAGATGTATATTACCATATTCCTGACATGAGTAGGTCTCTCTTCCTCGGATTTGAAGATGGGAAGAGAACTTTGAAAGAATTTACAAATGATCCTACCCCAAGAATAGTTCTAGGTTTAATGCTGTTTGTTTATGTATGGGCTTGGATCTCTGCGATTCAAACAATAACTTTTTATTTTACTGGAGCATTAGCGATTTCTCCATATTCTTATGCGGGAATGGTATTCGTTACTTTGTTGTTTGGTATCATTGGATATTTTACGCGGTTTTGGTCTCGTAAAATTAAATATTCGCCTATCCATATTTTTTTTGCGGCATATTTAATAGCTGCAGTTGGTTTAAATGTTCTTGTTAACTTCTTAATTGTTAATTCTGAAAAATTACACGATTCTTTTATCATGTGGGATTTTACAAAGGGGATTGTCCCGAATTATTTATTATTCGCTTGGACTGCTGCTATAGAAGAAATCGTACTATTAATTTTCACCACTTACTTTTTTTTAACTAAAAAAAATGATTTTTCTATTAATCTAAAATATTCTATAATAACAAAGTGTGGCCAGACTTTTGATCCAATACCATTATTCAATTTTATTAAAAATAAGGATGCTAAAATAAGTAAATATGCTGAAGATACTTTAAAAATGATGTACGAAAGAATTCCACTAAAAACTGAAATAGATCTCAATGAATTGAAATTTAGAGATCATTTAATCGATGGAATATGTGATTCTAATAGTACTCTTAATAGAGTTTGTTATAACATACTTATACAGCTAGAAAGAGACGTCCCTAACATCGTATTACCCTGGATAATTGAAGCAATAAATTCTCCAAATTATGATAAAAGTTTACAATTTGCAAGCTCCCTCATAAAAGCAGATCTTAAATTAGTTGAAAGAATCCCCATTAGTTCAATACTAAATTTTGTTAATGATCCAGAATGGAGATTGAAGATTATAGGTCTAAAAATTCTAAAAAGACTAATGAGGAATAATACCGATTTACTTATGAATTTAAATATTAGTAAATTAGTAAATGATCCCGACAGCAATGTTCAAGAAGAAACTCTTAAATTATTAGCTGATTCTTCGACATTGGTTTCATCTGAATTATTGATAGACAAATTAAATCATTCCAATGAATATATTCGAGCTGCAGCAATTAAGAACCTCAATAAATTGAATATTGAGAATATAGATCACAACATTATTTCGAAGATTAAGACATTAATGAAAGATCCAACAAGTTCTGTAAGAGCATCAATTTTCGAATTATTTGCTAAGATAGGAAATTTTAAAAAATTTTCTCTTCCAATCTTGCCATTCTTAGATGGATTAACAGATATTGATAAAAATTTAAGAAATTCTTCAGTTTTAGCACTTGAAAAATATTTTAGTGAAGAACCAGATTCACTAGATATTGATTTGATCATTAAAAAAGTAGAACCAAACAATACTGAAGTTTTAAGTAGCGTTTTGACTCTACTTGGAAGATTATGGGAAAAAGATCCTGAAAAAATCTTAACTACTTTATTAATTTTTATAAAATTTGATAATGATCAATTAAAGGAAAGTATATCGAAAATAATAGTCGAGAAATATACAACTAGTCCTGATC
>CAZRKO010000360.1:0-1643 GCA_964600445.1 uncultured archaeon | reverse complement strand
AGGTCACGATCATCAACACGAGCATTAAAAAAGCCTTTTTTTTTATTTCTTTTTTCAGTATCTAATGAAGTATTTATTTATCTTTTATTTTTTATTTTTTCTATTCCGACATTAATCTCTCGTTAACTGTTATATATCTCTCATTTTTGGAAAGATGTGAAAAACCTCTCTGCTAGTACATCCTGATTATCTTGAAGGGTCCACTCAATAGGCCTCCCTCTATTTTTTCGGTATTTATCGAGATATGCCCCGTTTATCTTCCACGAATTATAAAGGAGCATCCGAACTAGCACGTCCAAATATCGTGTGTTGTCATATTTCGACTTCCAGCGTCGACCCATCCGATTTAAGTCGGAAAAACCCGTCTCAATATTCCACCTTTTTTTATAAAATCGCGATGTGCGGGACGCCCACGAGCTTGACTCTCCCCTTGGCTTCTGAGTGGTCATAATGGCATAAATTAACTTTGAAGCATTGTTTAGAGTTAGGTTCCCCTTTCGAAAGTCGCGCTTGACCTCAAGCAGAGAATGCCCTTTTTTCGCATTAAATATTACATAGACATTCTGAAAAAATCGACATTTGGCACCAGGAGCACTTGAAAACGTATATTTTCTTATTCTATTGCCGGTTCCTTGCAAGTATTCGATGATCATCTGTTTAATTTTCTTGTATGATTTCGTAGGGATTAATACATCACCTTTCATTCCTTTAATCTCATCGAGAAGTTCTGCTTGATAAAATTCTCGATCCATTAAAACATAGTTCAACTCAAATCCCAAATCAAGCATAAGATCTAAAAATCTAATAATAATGGGTATTTTTGATTGTCCTTTTGCGATGTGCTCTAAGCCGGCAAAGAGCTGAATCCCCCGTGATAAAATCGAAAATCCCAAGTAATGACGCATTTTTTTCGTGCCCTTCTGCCGATTTGTCCCTTTAATCATCTTATCGTCACGTTTTCCATAATATGCATGTTCTGTGAAATCAATCAGAACATTCACCTTTCGCGAGATGAGGTTCAATTCTAAAGCTTCTTTTAATTGCCAAAAAAGACATTCGCGTAAAATATTTCTCGCTCTTTTGAGCCCTATCTTCCTTAAATATTTATTTACATCGGTTTGATGTGGGATCTCTCGTTTTTTGCGCCCATCGGCATAGAATTTTCGTTTTCCCTTTTTTTTGCTTAAAAAATACCTATTCAGTCTTTCGCTAGCACTTCTTATAGACCTTCCAGTAATTTCGGAATAAAAAAAGACCCTAAGGAAGTCACCAGCCTCATATTTCGCATTTTTTGCCTTTTTGAACCTCCACATTCGAGATTGGATTGTATTACAAAATTTTTTAAAAAATGCCAACATATATTGATTAGAGAAAAGTGGTTTTAACTCAGCTTCCAAATTGGAAAGTGGAGATATATTTTGTATTGGCATACATATATATTACCACTTTTCTCTTATAAGTTTTCAGTAAGATTAGCTAAAAACCCAAATAAGAAGAAATAGTAATTAGGAACTATAAAATAAAATTAAGTTTTTGCGTAAATAAAGACAGTTCAAATGAATTTAGAGTTTAACTTCCTTTGATACTGTTTTATGACGAAAATTAAATCTAAGTAAAAACTTCAAATATTTAGCTTCTTTCAA
>CAZRKO010000359.1:0-1648 GCA_964600445.1 uncultured archaeon | reverse complement strand
ATTTTGGGTTTTCAAATCTCAGCGGAAAAGTCTCGTCATCTTTTGGTCCTATAGTCTTCGGATTAATTCTAATGACTGCCGACGTAATTGGAAAATATGCATGGGGTTGGGCATTAATTGCTGTTGGAATTATCATGGGAATTGGATTATTTACTCTATCATTTGTAGATGTAGAACAAGCTAAAAAAAATAACTAAATATTCTTTCTTTTTTCTTTTATTTTCTCTACTTCTTAGTTTAGCATTTTTATAAAGTTGATATATGGATACCAGAAACAATAATGAAATTATTTATATTAAAAAATAGAGTTTGAGGATGTATTAAGATATTTAAAATAATTTAATTTTATATGAAACTGAGGGGAATGTATTAAACTTTAATAACAAAATCTCCATCAATCTGAAGACTTAATCCCTCTTTTTGTAATTCATCCCCTTGAAAAAGAATGAAATTCGTTAATGATTTAGAATTAATATCTAAAAGATCTGCTAATCTTTCTATTTCTATCTTTTTCTTTATTCTTTTAAACATAATAGGTAATTTTTTAACAACATCTTTCAAATCGCGCAATTCACTTTCGATTTCAATTTCCCTACGTAAGTCCATATAATTTACATTATAATTTTCTTTAATGATATCTGGATTTGCCTCAATCCATTTGCTAAGAATATCACGTATAATCTCAGATTTCGTTGTTCCTTTAAAACCAGCCATTTTTGTTATAATTTTTTCGCTAAATAGATCTAAAGTTACTGTTAAACGAGGTAATTTTGGCTTTTTACGTTCTTTTTCCAAGTTACTTTCAGATACAGAGGGCATTTTAAATTTTTAGTTACGACAAAAATTAGGTTCTTTGACTAATCATAAAAAAAACGAATATATAAATGTTATGTTTTGCAGATCATTTGCTGATCATTTACTGCATCACATTTATATATGTGCATGACATGATAATATTATTGAAATTTTTTTTTTCATAAAAAACAAAGAAATTCTAAGTAAGAGGTTATGTGTGTAAAATGTTAGAATTAATTAATATAAAACAAGATAAATTAAATACAAAAGATCAGATAACCATCGATTTACTTAAAGATGGGCAAGAATTTTTAGATGAATTCGATATAGATTATGAAATAATAATGGACACCGTATCAATTATATATAGATTTCTTAAGATTAGCAACAACATCCCCCACAATTTGTATAAATTCTTTATTGCCGCATATTATATTGTATCTAGACATCCGCAAGCATTTCCTGCTCATGAATCTAAAAAGAAGTTTTGCCAGAAGTTTGGAATTCAACCTGGTTCATTAGATTATTCAGTAGAAAAACTAACCTATAAATTAAATTTTAAAAAAATTTTAGATGACAAGAACTATCCCTATTTTATGGACCTAAAAACAGATATTGGGTTTAAACTGGCTAAAAATATTGT
This sequence comes from uncultured archaeon, assembly GCA_964600445.1. GTDB lineage: Archaea > Asgardarchaeota > Lokiarchaeia > Sigyniarchaeales > SOKP01 > LW40-45. The sequence continues at coordinate 210 of CAZRKO010000359.1, read as the reverse complement.
AAAGCAAGAAGTTGATAAAGCGATGATGAACTTTTTATTAAATCACCAACCGATAAATTCTCAAATTCTCTGTGAAGAATTAATTACAAAATTAGTGTTTGAAATGAATGTTTTCCCTGAAGAATTGTTCCGCCAATTTTATGAGATAATCTTCGAATTAGTAGAAAAATATCTCAAAGACTATTATGAATATGTAGAATTACAGCAAGC
>CAZRKO010000358.1:0-1670 GCA_964600445.1 uncultured archaeon | reverse complement strand
GGGCTTGCTGGTTTCTATTCTTATGGTCCTTCAGGTATGGCTCTTAAAAACAATATATTAACATTGTTTCGTAGAGAACTACGTGCTTTTGGATTCGGGGAGGTTGAATGTCCAACGATAATGCCCGAAGTTGTATGGAGAGCTTCAGGACATTTAGAAAGATTTATTGATCCTGTCTTGAGATGTGGAAAATGTAATACTTTAATTAGAGCAGATAAGTTTCTTCAAGAAATGCTTCCCGATCAAATGATTGATGGTTTATCATTTGAACAGATGGAAAGTTTAATAAAAAAAAATAACTTAATTTGTCCTAAATGTGAAAATCCATTTGAAAAAATTGAAGAATATAATTTAATGTTAAAAACCTCGGTAGGGAATAATGTAACTGCCTATTTGCGGCCTGAAACAGCTACTACAACATATTTATTATTTAACCGATTAAATCAAGTTGCACGACGACAATATCCCATTAAAGTTTTTCAATACGGAAAGGCTTATAGAAACGAAATATCGCCTAGACAACAAGTTCTCCGAATGAGAGCTTTTGATCAATTTGAACTACAACTTTTTATCGGTAAAGAGCAAGAAATGGACTTTGAAGAATACCATGAAATTAAAAACAATAAACTACCTTTATTGGATTGGAAACTTCAAGATAAAAAAGTGGATGAACCAAATATAATTTCTCGTGAAGAAGCGATTAGAAACGGGGTTCTTAAAAAACCAGCATTTCCATATTGTATTTACTTAGGATATTATTTAACCAAAATATTAGGATTTCCTGATAAAGTAATTAGATTCAGACAACATTCCCCTAATGAAAGAGCTCATTATGCAGATGATGCATGGGATTTAGAAGTCAAAACAAGGCAATTTGGATGGGTAGAGATATGTGGAATTCACGATCGAACAGATTATGATTTAAAATGTCATGGAAAATTTTCTAAACAAAATTTTGAAGTTAATATGAGCTCAGATTCGAAGAAAAAAGAAATCCCTCAAATACTCGAAATCGCGTTTGGACCAGATAGAATTATTTATACATTACTCGAATCTGCATTTAATGTAGAAGATGAAAGAATAAATTTAAAACTAAATCCGATATTGGCCCCAAACACAGTTGCAGTGTTTCCTCTCGTAAGAAATAAAGAAAATATTAGAAACCTCGCGCTGAAACTTCATAAAGATTTACTTATCCATCGAATTAGTTCATTTTATGATGCTGCGGGGTCAATAGGAAAAAGATATCGTAGGCAAGATGAGTTAGGTACTCCTTTTTGCATTACAATCGACTACGAGTCGCTTGAGAATAATACTATAACTCTTAGAGATAGGGATACTATGCAACAAATAAGAATAGAAATCCAAAAAGTTCCAGAAATAGTCATTGGTAAATTATCAAATTTTACCTCTTGAACTTCAATTTTCTATCCTTTCCATAAGTAAATTAAGTTAATTATACAAAGATGAGATTTAAAATCAAATTTTTTGCAATCTAATATTGTTTTATATATACAACTTTACTAAAACAGACAGATTTTTTAAAAAAGAGTTAAAAGTTTTAATAAATTTTTAAAATCTTAAAAATTTAAAAAATATAACTTCTGTGAAAAGTTAAGATATTAGATTGAAAAAGATTAAATGAATTTTTTTAAAAATTATTATTTAGG
>CAZRKO010000357.1:0-1675 GCA_964600445.1 uncultured archaeon | reverse complement strand
ATTAAAAAATAAATTTGATGAATTTGCAAAAGAAAAGCAACCAATTTTGGTTAAAATATCTCCTTTAGAAAAAGAAATAGAAGGTCTTGAAGAAGAAATGTCTAAATTAGCAATATATCGTCAAGAACTTAGTTCTCTCGAAGAGAATCATCAATTATACCAAATCAATGAAAAATTGGGTAGAGAATATTCAGAAATAGAGAAAAATCTCCAAGAAAATCAAAATAAATTAACGGAAGTAGAAAAAATCATAGACAAATGGTTAAATAAGAAAAAAAAGCTAGAAGATAAATTTAATAAGGAAGAGTTTGAAACAATAAGAAAAGAAATTGCAGGTTTAAGAGAAGAGAAGGGGAAGATGGAAAATAAAATCACCGAAACTGATAAACTTTTAAATGATACAACGGATAAGTTGAAAAAATTAGAGGAATATGAAAGTGAATTAAAATTGGTACAAGATGAAGTAAAAAGCTTGGAATTTATTATAGATTTCACTAAAACAATCCGCAACTATTTTAATTTTGCAGGTCCAAAAATGACCGAAGCTCTTTTAATAAATATAAATAAAGAAGCATCAAATCATTACAGAGATATAATGGACGATCCTAATGTTAAATTAACATGGGATGACGAATTTCTAATTCATGTTGAAATTTCTAAAACAAATGTGAAGGAATTTCACCAATTATCAGGTGGAGAACAAATGGCTGCCGCGTTAGCGGTCCGATTGGCAATTTTGAAAGTGTTATCTAATGCCGAATTCGCGTTTTTTGATGAACCCACAACGAATTTAGACTCTGAACGGCGTGAGAATTTATCTAAAATTATTCAGCGGATAAAAGGATTTCGACAGATTTTTATTATCTCTCATGATGATAGCTTCGAGGAAAATGTAGAAAATGTCATTGAATTTACCAAAAAAGAAAATGAAGAAACAAAAGTAGAATTTATTGGTAAGTCAGAGCCTTTAGAATTAATTTGGGATGATTAAATCTTGTTCTTTGAATTTTTTTTACAAATTTAAAAATCTAAAATCTCTAGACTTTTTAAACATTTTTTTGTAATTATCACCTTACTGTTCGCAAGAAATTTATGGTTTATTATTTAAATTAAACTACTTTATAATCTTCACTTTCTTCAGGTTTTTTACCTTTCTGTGGAAATATTCGATGCCTATATTTTTTCCTTTTCTTTAGCACTACTCCATATTCCACAATTTCAGTTTCTTTAGATTCCTTTCTTTTTCTATTGCGGCCCATTTGTATTTTTCATCCTTTTTTAATATTAATTTATTATTATACTAGTTTGAACTCAAGGGATATTTATATTTTTTTTAAAAGTCAAAATTATTTAACAATTTTATCTCTAATATCATTACAATTAATTCTTCTGCATCCTGGCGTCATTAATCCCGCATTATAGATAGTATCGACAAAATTCACTATTATATGAGAGGTAGCTCCAAAAATCACATATTTTTTCTCATTAGGGACCCGATAATTAAATTTTCCTACACCCACTAAGTCTTTTTTAATGTAATAAGTTCTTTCTCTATAGTTTTTTTTGTTCGCAAAGAAAGTTATAGGGACTTTTATAATTTCTTTCACTTCTTCATCCTGTTTTATCATCAAGGCAGCCTGATTTTGATCGATATAACTAACAACCGGCGTTATTA
>CAZRKO010000356.1:0-1679 GCA_964600445.1 uncultured archaeon | reverse complement strand
ATATATAGGTTTTCACTTCATACTTCGCACGAAGTATATACAACACACCGAAGCGCAAATTATAAATAGTCAGATGAACTATTTTATATTAAGTCAGAATTATTTGAGAGAAATTATTTTTATGAGTTTAGATAAAATAATAAAATATCCCCCTGGAGAGGTATTAAAACCCAAATTGGGTAGGAATCCCAATTACGAATATATAATCCTATGGATGCTAAACTACAATGACGTGTGTAGTTGGAAGGATTTTAAAAAAGAAATTGGTGAATCCACTCTTTCAAAGTATTTAAGCAAACTCAAAGAAGAAAACTTCATAGAACACTCTTATAATCGTTACCAAATCACTATGTTAGGGAAATCGAGATTTAATGGTCTTTCGTACGATAAAGTTGAAAGTAGAAAAAAATTAATTTTTCCCCCAAAATCAATCCTAAAAAAGAGAACATATGAACACATTGTCCATTGGGTTTTGTACAATAACGAATCTTTAAGGTGGTCTGATTTTCGATTGGAACCTTTATCAATAAATCAATCATCATTATCTAAAGCACTAAATTCTTTGAAGATTAAAGAATATGTAATTAATGAAAATAAAGTCTACAAGATCACTCCTGAAGGAAGATCACAATATTCTCAGATGTTAAGGGATTATGATTTGGATCGTCAATCGATCTTGGAAGATGAAACTAATAGAATAGACGAAATTACCGAGAAAACAAGTGAATTTTTTGAAAGATTTGAGATAGACGATAGTGAATTAAAATTTCGATTTTTAAATAATATATTAAAATTAGAGTATAGTAAAGCTGAAGATTTCGTACGTGAAGATGACTTTAATAAAATAATTTTGTTTCTTTCGATGAATCATCCTGATCAATTCCCTAATTATATTTCTCCAGAAGAATTTTCGCTTAAGTACGATATTAAAAAAACTACGCTTGACTTCTTTGTTGATAAAATCGTTGAGGAAAATATATATCCTATCAAATTTTTTAAGCTTGTAGCAGAAAACGATAAAATTTATTATTTTCAAGCTAACGGGGAATTAGAGAAAATCCTTAACGCTATTGTTGAAAAACACATTACAAAATTTACGTATTTAAATAAATTTCACACTACATCGGAAAATGGAAGTAAGATTATTAACATTGAGCAAGTGTTAAACCAGATTTTAAAACGTACCTCTGGTTTTTTGTTTAATGAAAAATTACAGCGTAGCTTGAAAAAATTCTTACCAGAATATATAAATTACTTAGCATATAAAATAGAAACTGAGAAAAAACTAATTTATTCCACAGACAAGTTAGAAGCTGCTCAATGGCAAACATTTCAAAGTGCATTTCAGGGCTATAACGCGGCGTTAGTCTTGAATGGAAACGGGGATGGAGAGCAATATTATGCGTTGCAAAAAATTTTATTTGAAGCTTTAGATGTATTCTATCTTTCTAAAATTGATTTTGCTGGAGAGAAAAAATTTGAAGAAGAGTATATTTCTGGTAAAAATCAGGATATTTTCAAAAAAATTGTAAAGTTATTGAATCGTAATAAAATTACTAAAGCAAATGGAATTTTTGAAACTAATTTTAAAGATTTTGATAGTACTGAACAAATAATTATTCAAGATTTGATCACAAGCTCAAAAAAAGACTTTGAAGATTCATTAAAAACTTCAGAAA
>CAZRKO010000355.1:0-1685 GCA_964600445.1 uncultured archaeon | reverse complement strand
AGAAGGAATAGTTATATCCAACTGTGAAGAGTGAATTTAAGTTGAAAATTTTGATTATTTCAGATGGAAAATATGGCGATCGTGCTATAAAAATTGTGCAAAAGAAGTTTCCAACAGCTGAATTTTTAATTATTAGAGAAGAAAATCCTACGACATTTATGGATGAAGTTTTTCTGGATAGCGGAGTAGAGAATGCGATTGAAAGCGCTGATTTATTAATTTTATATGTTCGACATCCAGATGTTGTATCTGAAATTTGTATGTACCAAAAACCGACGATATTACCAGTTCATTTTGGTATGGGATTTTTTAATCAAGTTATAGCCTCAAATCCAAATGTAGTACAGCCAATAACCATGTGTAATGCTTTACCAAACACAGGAATAAAGGAAATCGATAATTTCTTCAAAAAATATGGCTCTCCTGTCTATCAAGTTGAGATTGCTTTCTTAGAAAATAATCTTCCCTTCATAAAAGAAATAAACCTATTAACTGAGAGTCCATGTGGATCTTCAATTAATACTTTAGAACAAGTTCGAGGTAAACCTTTAACACCTAAAACTTTAATTGATTTTGCTTTAAGTGTTAGGCAAGAATGCCGGGAACCAATGTCTGTAGTTTTTAAAAGGGAATTCTCTGAAAGCGCGGGAGGTATACATTTAATAAAACTACTAGATGCAATCGAAAAAGAAAAACCTTCTTTACTTTTAGACGATATAACTTTAAGAAATTATGCTATCAAAATACGTAATGAACTTTAGGAAAAAATGCTTCTTCTCAATAAAGTGGTGTGAATGTTGGGTAGATCATTTACTTAGAGCAATATGAAAAAATTAGGTAAAATTATATTCCTAAATCTCAACCATATCGAAAAACTTTGGGAATTTTTTGTGTCAATTCTTATCCATTTCAGTGTAAAATAGTGTAATTTAAAGATATTTCTAAGTATTTTTTTTTTTTAACTTTAAAATTTCGATAATAAATTACAATTCGTTCTATTTAATGACTATAAGCCCCCGTTGTATATTTTTTTTCCATATTAGTGAACATGCTCTTATTAGAGTCCCAATCTGTATTTTTATTAACAAAAAAAAAATGAAGTGGTCATAAAATGATGTCAATATCTAAAAAAAATGAAATTTTGGAGGAAAATTTAGTAATAGATTGGGAATGGTTGAAAGAAGAATTCGAAATCTTATTTGATTCTAAAATGGGAAATCACACTGAAATGGAAAAGAAAATTGCTAATGATGTTTTAGATTATTATCTCGAAATTACTGATATAGGGGGTAATCTTGTGTTGTTTAAGTTTTTAGATGGCATCGTAGAAAATATTGAAAAAAAATATTCTATATTACTTAGCTAAATTCATATTTTTTTACAGTAAAAAATAGAAGATAATAAGAAAAAGGTGAAGTCTATGACAAAAATAATTGATCTGTCATCTTTTAAATTTATAGGAGAAAAAATAGAAAAGGAGGAATGAAAAATGGCTCAAGAAGTAAAAAATGAATCGGTATGGACTGATAATAAAAATTGGACGATAAACGGAATTAAATGTAAGATTTATTCCCAGGTTTTAACAAGATATTATTAAAAAAAAAAGAATAAAATAAAAGGAGTGAATAAGATGAAAGTTTTAATTATTACTGACGGAAAATATGGGGATCGGGCAATAAAAGTAG
>CAZRKO010000354.1:0-1690 GCA_964600445.1 uncultured archaeon | reverse complement strand
ACCAATTCATCTACAGCATCACGGGCAACAATTAATGCACCGTTGTGCTTCATCAACCTTCGAATAGGGGACCAACTAATATAGGATGACATTTTTTTCATTCCTCCACTTAATAATTTTTTATAAATTTATTTGAAATTATAATTTTTTAAAGAGTTTATTATATAGTTATACATCTTTCATATATTTAAAGATTTTGCTATCTACAGAAGACTTTGAAGAATGAAATGAAAAAAAATTTACTATGAAAATCAGATTTAGTTAAAAGAACAATCTGGTGCAAGTTTATGTTTTTTTATTGAAAAGTCTCTTTCGTTGAGTTTTAGCAAGATTATATGTTATAAAGAGCTAATCTTCTTTCAATTAAGCTTTATAATCAAATTTAAAAAAATAAACACAAATTTTGTTAAAGTCTGAAGATTTAGAACGGAGGATTTTGTGGTAATTATGACTTAATAATTTTCATACTTTTTTAACTTTTTTTAACTTATTAGAGCTAACCAGCATAATTTAGTGAAAAACTGTAAAGAGTTGATATAAAACATAAAATAGCTCAACTATCTATAGCTATAAGAGTGAAATCATACGCCAATTTGAAAAAATGAGGGAAAAAAAGGCGATGGTGATATAATTATGAAAAAGATTCATAACATTACCAAACAGTTTGCGATCGATTGCAATTCTTATTCTTACATTCTATTGATTCTCCCTTTTTTGGAAATCGATCAAATACAGCTCCGCAGTATTTACATTCCAATTCGTATATTTTATCGATTGATTTAATTTTACCTATGCTTAAGATGCGTTTTTTGAATTCATTAGAGAGCATAGTTAATAGAGAAATTAAACCAGGATGATGTTGAGAGGCTGCTAAAAATTCGATTTTATTAGAAACTATTTGTCCAATTACTAAAATATCTTCCTTAGTGTTTAAATCCATACCAAAAAACCATGCAATTTTTTTATTATCATCTTTCGTAATTAGTTGAAACTTATGCAATCCCAAGAGTTGTTTAATATGATCGAAATATAAGTCCATCTTTTTTTTACCTTTTGTTGCTATTCCAAGGCTCTTAATTGCTTTTTTGATACCCTTTGTTTTAAGAAAACCCGCTATTTTTGAACTAGAAATTATTTTACCATCAATTTCGGGTTCAATTATATTAATTTCTGCGGGATCAGAATCAAGCACACGAATAAAATCTTTATTATTCACATAGGTAACATTAGTATGTATTTCCCCTTTTTTATTTAGTAAGAGTGGTTTGAAATAGAGGTTGATTTGGTTTTCACTGGTTTCGCTTAACTCATCAATTTCTAAGTTAATTTGTTTAGCTCCAGATTCATCAAGTTGAGGGGCTATTGAAATTGTGGTCGGGGAAACTCTAGTTATTGTTAAAAATTCAGGAAATTTTATTCGGACTTTAATTTCTGTAATTGGAGCCAAGCTTTCATTAACAAGCAAGACGCTGTATCTATAAGATGCTCCGAATGGTACCAATTCATGAGTTAATTTAATCTTATTCTCTTGATCAACACTTTCAAAAGTATAAGTACTTTCATCTGATTTTTCTTTAACTGGAGCACCTTTTAATAGCACTAAACCATGTATTTTGCTCTCATTAATAAGTTTTTTCTTGGCCATTTTATTTTTCGCCTTAAATTTAGTACGTGTTTAAAAAATTTTAGT
>CAZRKO010000353.1:0-1713 GCA_964600445.1 uncultured archaeon | reverse complement strand
ATGAATCTATGAGCAAAAGAATACCTTATTTAAGGATGTGATATCCAGGTTTTGAAGAAACTTTTAAATATTAAATTTGTTATTAATTCTTTAAAGCAATCCTTTTAAAGTGTTGATTCAATTTCAAAAAATTAAATCAAATTTACTAATTGTAGGTTTATTCTTTTTTATATTGTGTTTTGCCAATTCTGAAGGTTTTATTCAATCAAAAGAGTATGCTATTCTAAATAAATTAAAAGATATTAATTTAAATACGTTAAATTCGATGGATTCTAATAATTGCGTTATTTATATAAATTCAGACCAAGATTTGATTAATTATAGTTTCCCTGGTTCAGGAAATGAAAACGATCCTTACCGTATAGAAAATCTTCTAATATCAACCACAAAAGATTATGGTATTTATTTAGAAAATACCACCAAATATGTCTTAATCCAAAATTGTTATATTTATGCTCATTATCGAGCAATAGAAATTTATAATACAACTGAAAATACTATTACAATAACAAATAATACTTGCAGTTCAGCCAATTATTTTGGCATATTCGTTGGTAAATCACCTTATATTAAGATCTTAAAAAATATAATTTATAATTGTTATTATGCTATACATTTCAATGATTCTCCTCATACGTTAGTAGCAAATAATACATTATTCGAAAATATATGTTGTATCAGAGTTGAATATAGATCACCATATTCACGAATTCTTGAAAATACTATTAGCAACAATTATGAAGTGATTTATTTAACAAATTCAGGAGGGTATTTTTTAATAAAAGACAATTTAATCATAAATAATAATTTTGGTATTCTATTGTCAAGTGCTCCTGGCCCATATTACCCAGACTTTTGCTCAATTATATATAATCTGATAGAGGGTACCAAATGGTATGGTTTAGTAATAGAAAGTAATTATAATACCATATTTCATAATTCTTTTGTAAACAATCATCTTGAAGGTAAAAGCCAGGCGAAAGACGATGGCTTAAACAATGTTTGGTATAATGAATCTTTACAGGAAGGAAATTATTGGTCGGATTGGTGGGGCTTTTATTTATATAATTCTGATGGTTCTGCAAAATCGTATGACCCTTATCCTTCAGAATTACCATTTCATGTCACAAATACACCAACACCACAAATTTTTATAGGCAGAGTAATACTGGGGTTATTTTTAGGTTTAAGTTGTCTGGCATTTATAATAATTAGCTTTTTGATAGTTAAAAAATTAAAAAAAAAGAGATAACGACTAATATTATAAATGAATGATAAATTATGTACTAACCCCATTTTGAATTATATCTAACTTTTACATCTAACTTCTTAAATATGTTAAATCTGGAGATGTTAAGTCCTTTTTATAATAATAAAACAGCATGATTTAAATTTATCCTAAGTTACACGAATTTATAGAATCGTTAGATTACGACGCTCACGAGAGTTTTGCTCCCATTTTAGGCTTCGCACACGAATTTAGCAAAGATTTGTTGGCCTTTTTAGGAGAAAATAACTTAAAGTAAAATAGCATAGAGCTCGTACGAAAGGTTTTTAACGAAATAAGGTTTAAAAATTACACTTAATCGAAGTTAAAGTTTAAAAACGAGATAATTGCGTGCTACTAATCTGGCTATGGGGAAAGATTTATATGCTTATAAAAAAAATAGATAATGTAAAGAAAGATAAAATCTTAGCATTTTTTCGCTCGTA
>CAZRKO010000352.1:0-1728 GCA_964600445.1 uncultured archaeon | reverse complement strand
ACGCAAATTGTTCAAGACCTTGGACTTGAAGCGATTTATGGGGAAATAATTTTCGAGTAGTTACAAAAAAAAAAGATTCTTTAATTAGAAGCCATAAGATCATATTATAGAATTTAACTTTGAAAGTCAAGTAAAAATAAAGAAAAATATCCTTTAATACTTATTGCACATTCTCTATGGATGATCGGTTATTTAGAAGTAGAATTTTGGGTTGAATATTTAGAGAATTTGGTTTTAAAAAGAAACTGTAAATATAACATAATTAATTATTAAAGAAAAAATTTCTTTAATTATAATTAATAGCTTTAGATATTGATTTAAAATGAATAACAATAAGAGAATCATTACAAAATATAAACAAGTACTAAAAGAAATTTGTGAAACAGAATATTTTAATTACCTCAAACAAAATTATGAACCACCACATTTCTCTTTAGTTTTTAATAGAGAAGGGAAACCAAGTTATTTAGTTCTAGAAGATCCCGATTTATTGAAAAATCTTAACGGCAATGTTATTCCTAATATTGAAATTTTTAAAATGTATCCCGGTAAAGAGATGTATGCTTATCCATTAAGTTTATTGCGCCAATTTCTTTTGAAAAAGGATGAAATCTCCATTTATCGAATTGGTTCGGTAATAAAATCTTTAGGAACGGGAGAACAATTCACTCAATATAAAAACTTAATGAAGGAATTGAAAAAATTCGAAAAATCACTTTCAAATTTAGCAGGAATGTCAATAAAAGAATATTTTGACAATTTATGTTATGGTGATATATTTCATAGAAATATAAAAAAAGAAGTGAGAGATTATTATGCTAATACCCATTTTGCAGAGTATTTCTTGAGATACTTAGATTTTATCTATCAAATTGCTTTAATAATTAAATTACCGGATTTTAATGATGAAGATTTAAATCTTAACTGTAATTCCAGTAATTTTTTATCTAAATTAAGAGACTTTAGAGAGAAATCCTTAAAGTTTAAGGAATTATTTAAGAAAGAAAAAAAAAACTTGTAAACACCTAGAGTTAAAAATCCCAAAATGCGTTCAGCGTTCCGTTAGCCTAAACACACTAAGAAATCTCTTAACCTTAGATACCTACAAATTTTTTTGTCAAGAATGGATAGTAAAATTTAAATAAATTTTTATTCTTTTACGCTCTAAATTCCAAAAAAACTCCTACTTGAAGTTCTTGTTTAAAACAATTATCTATTTATATGACCGCGATCATTATTACAATAGAAAAAAAGACAAATTTATAAGCTATACCATGAACGAGTTCGTAATCAACGATTAAAAATTAAAAAATGGTCTGAAATTGCATTCTGAGAAAGCATTTACGGTTAACGAGTACATCACGCTAAAGTTGGAAGGTGGAGGGTCGAACATATACATTAAGGGTCGATTGTTTAATCAATGTAAGTTTTTATTGTTGAATATCCCGGTTGACAAAATTAGCTAACATTTGCGTAGCAATAAAATATCCAACAAAACAAGGATTGAAATAAACCAATTTGGCCGGGTTGCATTTTCTCAAAGATCGGTAGCAATAAAATATCCTACAAAACAAGGATTGAAATATAATATTATTGGTAGGAAGTTTACCTTGCTTTTCGTTTGTAACAATAAAATGTCCAATAAAACAAGGATACGAAAAAGAATTCTCGAACGATGGACCTCGGCTCGAGAAAAAATCGTATAGAATCCTTAGAACTTACTCAAAG
>CAZRKO010000351.1:0-1737 GCA_964600445.1 uncultured archaeon | reverse complement strand
ATATAGAAATCAATTATATAAGCGAGGGTAAGGGAGAACCTTTAGTACTTGTTCCTGGATCTAATACTAAACTACAAGCCTGGAATTTTCAAATCTCTTATTTTAAGGATAAAATGAATGTGATTTCATTAGATATCCGAGGATCTGGAAAAAGTTCCAGACCAAATTATCCTTACACAATGGATATGTTTGTTGAGGATCTTAAAAATTTATTGGATTATCTTAAGATTGAAAAGAAAATTCATCTATGTGGAAGTAGCTTAGGAGGTTTTATAGGACTCAATTTTGTTTTAAAATACCCTGAAAAAGTTAAAACTTTAATATTGTGTGCTACTGCGGCTCAAGCTGATCAGACTGGAATGAATCAACGTTTTAAACTGTATGAAGATTTTGTTAAGATGGATATGGAGCAGAGGATTAACACAATCTTGCCTAATTTGTTTTCAAGAAAGTTTAGAAAAAAATTAAGGGAAGATGAGGATTTATTCAATCAGATTAAAAATGATATGAATTTTATTACTTATTACATTGATCCCCCTCGTTATGAGGATTATATTAATCAATTAAGTGCTCTCAAAGATTATGATGTTCATGACTTATTACAAAATATTAGTCAGCCTGTACTGATCATGGTTGGTACTAAAGATATTATAACTCCTTTAGGAGAGTCGGAATTATTACACAACAAATTACCAAACTCAAGATTAAAGGTATTCGACGGTGTTGGTCATGGTTTCACAATTGAAGCTGCTGATGATGTGAATGAACTAATGTGGAATTTTATAAAACAATATTCAGGCTAAACGATTCATTTTAAAAAAAAATTAGAAAAAAAAATTTTATCTAATATAACATAGGCCAGAACCAAGGAATATAGAACGGATTTATCTTAGGAAATAAAATTCTTTCTTTTTCTTCGTGCTCCACTTCGAGTTCCGGTTCTTCCCTCAATTCTGTATCCTCAAAACCCAAATCAACAATTCTTTCTTTTACTTCTGACATTTTTTTAACCTCATTTATTTAATTTTAACATAAGTTTACTATAAAAAGGATATCTTGCTTTAGGTGTTAATATTAATTATTATATTAGTTATTAAAAAGTAAGGACTTTAAAATCTAAAAATTTCGAGATTAATGATTATTAAAATTAATAATTTTAACCGAAATCTAATAAAATATAAAAAAGAATTTGGAATAATGGGATATTGTAAGGTTTAAGCAATATTTTTGAGAAAGATGTAGAAGAATAAAATTTGAATTTTGTTCTAAAGACTAAGATTTTAAATTGGTTTATTTTATTTTACTTTATAATACACAGAAGAATAATTTGAAGAATAAAAAAACAGAATGGGCGAATTAAATTACGGCTAAAAAATCATCTGTATTAAAGAAATTAAATCCGATTTTAAAAGAAGCCAACTTTCTAAAAAGTCAAAACAATTATGAAGATGCTGTAAGGAAATTTAGAGAAGGAATATCTTTTATTAGATTAAAAGTAAAAGATTATGATGAAAGAGAAGCAGAGGTCGAAAAAATATTAGTAGAAATTGACAAAACTCACTCTGAGGAAATTAGTTATATTAGAGAGAAAGTAAAGCTATCAACAGAAGAGAAAAAGCTTGAGGAAGCATTTAGGTTAATTGACGAGGCGAGGTTAGTTAGCAATAAAATAAAAAACATTAATCTCAAGGATTTAGAAATAGAAAAGATTGAATTCTTGATGAAAGAAACAAAAAT
>CAZRKO010000350.1:0-1740 GCA_964600445.1 uncultured archaeon | reverse complement strand
AGGGAGGATCAATGGAACATCCTGCACCAGCAAGGAATGTTAACTTCGAATCTGGGGTAATTAAATCTCTAATTGTAAGATTTGTAAGTTTCATTAATTCGATCTCTTCAAAATAGTTATTGAATAATATTAAATCTGCTAAATTTGTATTTAATATTTATGTCAGAATTACATTTTAAATGAAAAAATAAGCGCCGACAGTTGATATACCATTTTTACTTAAATATTTATATTCATGTAATTTTTAAAAAAGTAAGAAATTTAATATAGAAATTTTTCCAATGAGTCCTAAAAATCTTAAATATAATTCTTATAGAGGAGATGTCTTCTTTATCAATAAAGACCAAAAAATAGAAGGGATGCCGTATGCGGTGGCAAGAACGAATAAGCAGCAACTAAAAGGAATAGTTGAATGCGTCGATCTTACTGTGGCAGCATATCCAATACCAAGAAATTTGCGTGAACGATTGGAAAACATATTATTACCACGATTGTATGAAATTAAAGATGTACTTGATACTGATAAATCTTTACCAAATAATCTTGGAATTGAACTTTCAAAGTTAAATCAAGAAGATATTTTTTATGGTCTTGATTCAACGAGTATACAAAAATTATTGAGAGAGAGAAAATATAAACCCAGAAAGTTGAAAAATTTGGTAAGCAATCTTAACTTCATTAAATTTTAAAAAAAGTTATAAAAAATTGATAAGTTGATATTTAAGATTTTTGTATAAAATTGTTTAGCTTCTTCTAAGAAATCTTTAAAATTTTCACTTTGGACTATAATATCTTGTTAGCCATTGACTAAGACCATCGAGTCCGGGAAATAAGACTCGCTCTGTAATATTTGATTGATCTAATTTGTCTCGTATTTCCCATTTTAAATTTGCTGGAATAATAACCTTCAAAACAGCATCTTCCGCTATTGGAACATTATTAAAAAAATCATCTAATATTAAATTAGACTTTGACGAGATTGAGAAAAGAGAAGATTGATTCACAATTCTATCGTCAATGGAAGGGGGTTCAAAAAATACAATAAATGGCTCTTTCTTTAAATTTTCAAATTCCTTCAAATTTTTGATTGATTTAGCTAAAATTTCAACCGTAAATAGGCTTGCGCCTTCTTCTTTTAAATTTTTTGTTATTATTGAATCTTCAGGTAGTAAATCAAGATATTTATTATAATTTACTGCCCAGATTATCCCGTCTTTATCAAAATCGTTCCAATTTGCTGTAGCAAAATGTAAAGCCACATAAGGAGAAAATGTCCAATCTAGAAGTCTAGTAGGCAAACCGTGATGTTGAGCCAAAGCTAACCAATGCCATATGGAATCGTATTCTACAAGATTTCTACTAGCGTACTTTCTAAAATTTCGAAGTAAATGCTGTTCAATTTTCTCAAAATTCCCTCCTAACCTAATTAAACTAGTCTTAAGTTTATAGTCTTTACTTGAAAGACCACGGAACGCATAAGGTGATCGATATCTTTCAATGGTTTCATCCCAGGAATTATTGAACAAAATCTTATGAATTTCTTCCCAACTATTAATCCAATATTCTTTCATCAATCATTCTCCGTTTAATTATAAGCTGTATTTTACAATATTAATTTCTTTATATTAATTTTGGAAAGTTTTAAACCTGATTTGAGTTCAAATGTAGAACTCAAAAAAAATTTCAGCATTGGATAATTCACTTTTTACTTTAATGTAGATATTTATCCGAGTTTTAATA
>CAZRKO010000349.1:0-1741 GCA_964600445.1 uncultured archaeon | reverse complement strand
CTAAATCCTGGAATTGTTTCTTTATTTCCCATTGTAATTAAACTTAGATGATTTTACATAAAAACATTATTATTATAAATCTTTATTAAAATTAAGAGAAAAGGTATTTTAACATTTAATTTCATTGAACACTTTTTAATTTTTGCAAATCATTCACGGATATTCGGATTTATATAGTAATTTTTTTATTTTTCCCATACACCTATATAAGCATCTAATACACAATAAATTTTATTAAAACCTAAATTGGAGTATAATTCTCTAAGGCTTTTATCGTCATGCTTCCAACATGACCTATCTTCATAAGAATTTATACCCTCATTGTCTCCAAATAAAAAATCTAGGAATTTTATTACACGTTCTGGAAAAAATCTGGTTATATATAATACTGAGTTAGATAAAAAATCACATCCATGCATACCCTCAGGTTTAATTGATAATGGTTCGCATAAAATCACTTTATTTGCATATTTCTTAACATTTTCAACCAACTCGATATGGTTTGGATATATATGATGTAAGATATCACACAGTACAACTACATCCTGTTTTTCCTTAGGATAGTTATCGTAGTCAAAGATATTAGTTAGTTGCAAAACAACATTCTTTAGTTTAATTCGGCCTTTATGTTGGTCTGTTTTAATTTTTTTTAAAAATTTGTAATTTAGGTCATAGCCAGTGTAATAAGTTGAAGGATGTAGATATCGAGCTAAAAAACCCGTTCCACATGGTAAATCTAATACTTTTTGGGAATTATCTCCAATAAGCGCTGCAATAAGTGAATATTTTTTCTGTCGATCTTGTATTCTTTCATTTAGCCAGTTATAAACATTCCCACTTCTATATAAGAAACTTCTAAATCCTGGAATTGTTTCTTTATTTCCCATTGTAATTAAACTTAGATGATTTTCCATAAAAACCTTATGATTAAAAATCTTTATTAAAATTAAGAGAAGACTTATTTTAACATTTAATTTCATTGAATTTGGATAACAAAATATTTTAGGTATAATTAATTCTATTAGAACATATTCAATGGATAAGTGATATTGGTACTGATAATGTAATTGTAACAATCCCTTTTTTAATTCAACTTATCAAGGAGCAATTTCCTAAACTCAAAATACGAGTTTCTACTATCGCCCACGTCAATAGTGTGAACCGAGCAAAATTTTATGAAATGCTAGGAGCAAGCGAAATAACTCCGGATGTAATGATCAATCGAGATTTCAAGACTTTGGAAAATATTCAAAAATCAGTCAAGTGTAAAATTGTCCTCCTTTTAACTGATGGGTGTTTATATCAGTGTCCATTTAGACAATATCATTATAATACATTAGGACATGCATCTCAGACACATCAACAATTTGATCGCAATTATATTGATACTTGTATTTTAAATTGTAGCGTAATTAAATTCTCAAATCCCACAGAAGTGATCAAATCACGATGGATTCGCCCTGAAGATTTAATTCATTATGAGGAGATTGGAATTAATAAATTTAAAATAGCAGGGCGTCGCATGTCAACAGAATGGATTGTAAGATCGGTAAATGCATTTGCTTCTCGTAAATATGAGGGAAATCTTATCGACATTATTCAAGGATTCTCTATGTCGTTTGGGAATTTGGAACAAAAGGATCCAAATCTAAAATTAAGTGAGGCTATTGGTAAGGAATCAAAATCAAAGTTAATCATTGACAATACCAAATTGAATGGATTTATTGATTTTTTTAAAAAA
>CAZRKO010000348.1:0-1753 GCA_964600445.1 uncultured archaeon | reverse complement strand
ATTACTAATACTAAAGCAAGCATCATCCTTCTAAACATTATTGACAAGTAGTGTTTGCTCAATGAATATGCTGCCATTGACCCAAATAATAATGAAAGAAAAATGGTGGATATTGTAATAATCAGACTATTAAGAAAATACTTTACCAAATTACCTTCCTGTGCCAAAAATAATATGTCAATATAGTTTTTAAACGTAATGTTTACCGGAAAAAATTGGGGTGGATATACATATGAATCTATATCATATTTTAAGGAAGTTATTATTAACCAATACAATGGGAAGGCAACAACTATAATGATAATGGTACATATTATGTACAACAAAACTTTTTCAACTGTGCTTTTTGTTAGACCAAACATTATCCAGCAGTTCCTCTCCTTAAAATTAATCTTATAAAATAAATTTCAATTAATAGAACTATTATAAGAAAAAACCAGGACTGAGCAGCAGCAGTTCCAATATCAAAAAATCTCAAACCTTTTTCATAAATATGAAGAGAAAGAAATTTCGTTGCTGTGCCTGGTCCACCCTGTGTCATCGTATAAACAATATCAAACATTCTCAATGTATCAATAATCCTTAGTAAAAAGGCCACTATAATTGCTGGTTTTAATAATGGTAAAGTAATATGCCAAAAAATTCTCATCCTACCGCAACCATCTACCAGCGCAGCCTTATTCAATTCAGTTGGTATTGACGCAATTCCTGCAGCCAAAATAAAGGCAAATACTGGTAACTGCTGCCAAATTTCTGCAATTATTACTGCAGGTAAAGCTTTTGTTGCACTGCCCAACCATATTTGTGGCGGTATACCTAAAAAACTTATAAAAAAGTTTATTACTCCATAAGATGCGTGATAAAGATTTCTCCATAATATCCCAACCACTACAGGTGCTATCATTAAGGGAATAAACATGAAAACCCTAAACACACCTGTTATCCTTAAATTTGCTGACATGACCAAAGCTAAAAATAAACCAATTATAAATTCAAAGAAAATCGCTACTATGGAAAAAATAAACGTGATCCTTAAGCTATTTAAAAAAGCTAAATTATTAAAAATGCTTAAATAATTACTTATCCCTGTAAAAACTGGCTTTGCTCCCGGAATTAGCATACTATAAGAGAAAAAGCTCATAATAAATGAGTAAACCATCGGGTAAACATACGCAAAAATTAAAAACAAGCCTGACGGTAATAGAAAAATTATTGACCATTTTCTATATCCAGTTAGCATTTTTAATATCCTTTAAGTGAACCTTGGCTAACACTTCAAAAACATATTCCGATAGGGGGATGGTATCCCCCTATCGACACTTTAAAAGTTATTCCATGTATTCAAAATCAGGTATGGCTTTTTCTATTGCCTCTTCCCACGTTGCAGCAAGTTGGTCAAGAGCTACTTGGGGATCAGTTATCTCTCCGCTTAAATATTTTGATACCATCTCACCCGTTGGAATAAATAGCTCAATCCATTGTGGAACTCTCCAAAAAGCTGGCTTTGCAACATCCAAAGCTTCTTTATAACCTTCAAACCAGGGTTGGGCTGCTTGAACCTCCGGATCATCGTAAATAGATCTTATTGGTGTCTCAAGAGCATATTCGATAGCCCATCTCTTTGAATTTTCTTTATTTGTAAATTCAGCAATAAATTCAAAAGCAGCATCTGGATTTTTAGTGGTTTTAAAAATAGCAAAAGAGTTATCGGTCATATTACCAGTACCGCCTTCAGGATACACGGCGACAGCCC
>CAZRKO010000347.1:0-1757 GCA_964600445.1 uncultured archaeon | reverse complement strand
AAAATAAATTTTGCCATTTTTTTTATAATCATTAAAAAAGGAAAAAAGAATTCAAAATCGATAAAATATTTAAGTTTTAAGACATTTTATATCTCAATTTTCCTTTTGTAAAATTGATAAAAATGAGTTCTGAGAAAAGAATATACAAGTTGAATATATCTGGTGGTACCTCTGGACCGGGAAAGGGATTGTCTAAACTAATAGAGATTGATGAGAAGAAGTTTCGTTTCGAAGGTATGAAAATAGGCGATACCATTAAAGGAGGCCTTGTAGGGTTTCCAAACTACGAATTCCAAATTACTGGTGGTAGTGATTCATCTGGATTTCCCATGCGAAAGGATGTCCATGGTCCTGTAAAGAAAAGAATATTAGTTTCGAAACGAGGGATCGGATATAAACCAAAGAGGAAAGGTCAGAAAAAGCGTAAAACAGTTAGAGGCAATGAAATAACCTATGATATGACATTGATTAACCTTTTAGTTATTAAATATGGAGAAGTTGAGCTTTTTAAAACAAAAGAAGAAGGGAAAAGTTAGAAATTAGAACTAAATAAACAACAGACTCAAACAGTTGATTATTTCTATGGTAAAAGTAAAAAAATGTAGCTTTTGTGGCTGGGACATCGCCATAGGCCGGGGTATCATGTTTGTAAGGAGAGACGGAACTATTTTTAATTTCTGTACGAACAAATGCAGAAAAGCGCTAATAAAATATAAAAAGAATCCCAGAAAAACTCGTTGGACTGCGTTTTATGGTAAGGAATAATTAAATCTAATTTTATGATATGTAAATATTAGGAATAATAAGTAATTTGTAAATTTTATAAAGGTTGAAGCGCTTTTGTTATTTTATTTCTCTAGGCATTTGTAATCCTTTTACACAAGCCCCAATTATCGATAAACATCCGCCTAAAGCTATCCCTATGACTCCAAATCCAATGCTATTATATGCCCAAAACCTATATGTAGTTGTGGTGGTTGTTCTTAATGAACCATCTTTTTCTGTAGTTTTAATTGAATATGTTATTAAGTAATGAATTGAAAATGCCCAAAAAACTATTGCTACAATTATTATGAATCCCATTAAAAACCATATTCTCTCTACAAAGTCAATTCCTTTATCCGGACTTCTAGCTTTTAATGCTGTTAATATAATTCTTAAAGTGCATAGAGTAATTATTACCGTACAAATAATTGAAATAACAAGTGCTATTATATTATCAATAAAAGAGATTGAGTTATGCAGAGTTAAACCCCATATCCAAATTATTTCGGTATCTCTCTGTGGTATTGATGCAGGTGTGAAAAGTGAAATAAATATTAAAATACCTCCAATAAACGGAAAAATCCAAGAAGATTCCTTTATTTTACTAATCTAACCTCAACTCAAAATGTACTATAATTATTTATAATCCTATTAAAAACTAAAGAGATATGTAGGTTTATTATTGTAGTCGAGGAAATTTAAGTAAATCATCTATCAAGTCAACGTGGCTGACTATCATTCTCTTACAGCAGAATCTCTCAATTCCTAAGTTTTTAAACGCATCTTCGGATCTCTCACCCCTTTCAATAGATTCCAAGTAAGGGCGATATGCGTGACTTATGAGTTTTCCGCAAGAAAAACAGCGAATCGGTATAATCATAATAAATATCAACGAAACATGCTAAAAAAATTTTTAGGTTTTAGAATCTAAAAAGCTAAATTTTATTTTAAATCCTTTACTAATTTCTTCATTAAAAATCGATGATTAATGA
>CAZRKO010000346.1:0-1758 GCA_964600445.1 uncultured archaeon | reverse complement strand
GAGAGAGAAATCAAACAATTTTCAATAAATCTCTATTCTAGAAAGGAAGATGATAAAATTACACTATTAGATCATCAACAAAATGAGTTAGGAAGCTTTATTCAACAATTTAATCAAGAAGAAAAAAGTTTCCATCTTTTTGATTATAATTTTTCAAATATTTCAATCTATCAACTTCAGGAATATCTTCGCTCTCAACTCGAAGTACCTTTAGTCTGTCATGCAGAAAAAATTAAAATTGATGGTTTTCCATTGAAAAAAGAATTAATTAATCAAATTTTAGAGATTTTTAAGAAAGATTATGAAAATTGTTTTATAATTGAAAATATTGAAGAAAATGATGGGGGATGCAATATAGAAATAAGTATCAATCAACCGAACAGAACACATTATATTCAACAAGCATATCTTAGAAACTTTTCATCAAATAGAACAGAATGGGTGCCTAATAATAATAATAAAAAAGCGAGAATATTTGTTTTTGATAAATTGAAAGAACAACTTGTTAATATAGGAAATACAGATTCTGAAATTAAATTTGGTCAAAGAATTGAAAGTATTGCTTTTGAAGAATTTTTTTATTCATTAACTCTAGAGAAATTTATGGCAGATACTTTAGAAAAACAAACACCCCCTATATTTGATAGGTTGCTTTCTACAAAATCGATAATCTCACTAACACCTACTGAAAAGGAGACATTTGCGAAGTATTTAATTTTAACATGGAATAGACCAACTGAAGCTAGAGAACATATGAAAGAGTTATTTGAAAAAGGGACTATGGAAGCTATAAAAATGAATCCAGATCTAAAACTTCCCGAAAATGTAAGACCCGTAATGAATGAAGATTATTTAAGATTTCAGCATGAGTCCCAGATCTTTAGATTTCTGGATGAAAATAGTGATGTTTATCTTGTAGATCGGATACTTAACTTTAAATGGATGTTAATAGAAGCAAAAAACCAGAACTTTTTCTATACTTCAGATAATCCTATAATATTTTACAATTCATATTATGAAAAACAAAAATCAAAAGGTAATGATTTTATAGCAGATATCCGTGAAAAAGCCTTGTCAAAATTAAAAATGGATAAGAAAGTGGGTGAGGGTATGTTGCTAACTTCTGATCATCCCGAAAGGAGGCCTGGAGTAAAGGGAGTTGAAATCTATTTTCCTATTAGCCCCCAATTTTGTATAGTGTTGGTAGATTGGCAGAAAGGTTTTAAACAATTGAAAATCGATCAAATTAACGAACAAATTACCCTCGAAGCAAATAAGTATATCTACTCTCATCAAGCCGATTTTAGTAAAGTTAGAGAGATATTAAAAAATCATCCAGAAATGAAAATTAAAACAGGAAAGAGATCAATTGTTAAAGGGATTTTAAAAGAGAAGAAAAGAGAAGGGGATTTCAAATTCAAAGCTATAAACATTAAAGATCTATTAAAAGAATAATCTTAATTGCATTTTTTTTTCACTCTCTGGTGTCCCGCTGTGGCTTGTTAAGGGTGTTTGGGGGATTTAATTTTAAAATTTTTGAGAAATTCAATTCTCTACTAATTCTATTGCCTCTTTAATAATAAAGCTTAAGATTTATAAATCCTTTATTATCAATAATTTTAAGCGCAGAGGGCTTTTAAAGTGCTGGAAAATTTACGCCAAAATAAACTTCTTATTGAGAAAGGAAAAAAGTATATTCTATATTATTTTTTAATAGAATCTAATGGGAATATTGATCTAGAAATTGAAATTGGAAAT
>CAZRKO010000345.1:0-1760 GCA_964600445.1 uncultured archaeon | reverse complement strand
GGTCTATTTTTTCAATTTCAGAAATATTTTTCAATTCGTCGACAACACTAAGGTTGAATAGGTAATTTGAATCTAAAAAATCAATGTTATTCTCTGTAATAATAATATCTGGACTTGAAAACATGTTATACATTAGAGTATAGTTCTGAATGACGTCCCGATGACCAATAGCGATAACATCTGTACCTTGAGATTTTGCAATCCATTCTTGAGATGAATTTCTTAAAACACTACTACCTAACCCTAATGTAAAGATTATTAAGGAAATTATTGAAAAAACGATTAAATATCTCTTGAATTCACCCTTTCTCCTAATTGTATTAATAATGGAAATTTTAAAGTTATATCCAATTGAGCTCAACCATCTCGGAATTATTGTAAGTTTTTTTGAAGCGTCATAACTATATGGTATGTCTTTTGAAAACAGTTTAATTGTATTTTGAGTTCCAATTTTCCTTAAAATTACGCCTGGAACAACATAAATCCCTCCTAAACAGGAAAAAAACAGGATTGGAGTATAGATAAAATCAACTTGGAATGATGAAACGATACCAAAAAATGAAGCTACGATTGCGATGATACCATACGAAATAAATCCGATTATAATCCCAACCAAGAAACCAATTATAAATACAATATAAGCTTCAGTCAAATAAAAACTATATAATTTATGGGGTAACGATCCCAAGGCTTTCATAATAGCAATATCACGCTTTTTGGTAATAATTAAAGTACTTGTAACAATTATCACCACGGCAAAAGCCATAATTAACATCAAGGTAAGAATTAGCGTAGTAAAATCAGTATATACAATGCTAATACCTCCAGAGAAATAATAGGCATTTTCATAACTATAGACTATAAAGCTATTAAGACCGATTGCCGATGTAAAATTTATCAAGAAAACCGTGAAAGCAATAACTAAAGCAATCATTAATGTGTAAGAAAAAGTCGTTTCCCGTTTCCTATAGAAATCTTTTATGGCAAAATCAAACGAAATGTTATGGACACCAGATTTTTATAATTTTAAGTTTTAGAGTTACCTATTTCTTCCCTTATTATTTTTCCATCCTCAAATGTTATGATGCGATTTGCTAACTCTATTAAATGATCGTCGTGACTAGCAATAATAATTGTCTTATTATCCTTTTTCATGTCTTTAAAAAGATCCCGTATGAATAAACTTGTTTTCTTGTCTAAATTTGCAGTAGGCTCATCTGCTAATATTATTGGAGGATCGTTTGCTAACGCTCTTGCTATTGCTACCCTCTGCTGTTCACCTGCAGAAAGCTGGAACGGCAGATGTTCTCTTCTATCTCCTAAACCTATTTGTTTTAAAAGACTTAATGCCCTTTCCCTTTGCTCTTTTAAGTTCATACCAGCTAATTTCATAGGAAACATTACATTTTCCTCAGCAGTTAGAGTGCTAATAAGATTGTAATTTTGAAAAATGAATCCTACATTTATTAACCTGAAAGTGGCAAGAGATTCCTCCTGCAAATTAGTTATTTTAACCCCACTTGAATAAACTACTCCCTTATTAGGAGAGTCAAGCCCGCCTATCAAATTTAGTAAAGTAGTTTTACCAGCTCCCGATGGACCTTTTATTATTACAAAATCAGATTCCTTTATTCTTAAAGATATGTCATCAACAGCTCTTACAATAAAGTCACCAATTTCATAGTCTTTACCTAAATTATTCGCTAAAATAACAAGGTTGCTCGTTTTAATTTCTTCTAAAAAGCCGATGTCCTCTATAT
>CAZRKO010000344.1:0-1809 GCA_964600445.1 uncultured archaeon | reverse complement strand
AAAAGCTGTTACTCTTGACACTTTTTTAATTTCTGAAAAAAAAGAAATAATTCTTCCACGAAATACTATTGAGATATTCGGGAGTTTTATAAATGATTGGTTAACCAATAGCGATCAAATCCTTTTAATCCGTTTTAAACAATGGACAAATATATTGAGGAAGAAGCAAACCTCAATCTCAATCAAACAAGAAGAAATTCAAAAATTTAAGAACAGTTTTTCTTATACAGGAATTATAGATATCTATCTTACATCAAATATTTTGGAATCTCAGCAAAAAAATCCCTTAAAAAAAGATGAATGGATAAGTAAAGTATCTAATATAATTAAAAAACGAGAGAAATTATGGAAGAATTATGCCAGGTTATGGTGGAAAGACAGATATCTAATCTCTTTTGAAAAAAAATCAATTTCGATACATCAACTCTGGGAATTTACTTTAAGGGCGGGATTATTACTCTCTTTTGAAATTACTTCTTCGAATTGGCAAGATTTACAAGAAATTGCTTGGGAAATTGAAAGTAATTATATGATCGTGATGAAACCAGAGTTCAAGCACATTTTCAAAAGCGAGGATTCTTTTAAACAGTTTTTAAACATTATTCCAATATTAAATACAAAATATATTGATTGTCAACAGAAAATTGAAAGACCTTTTTCAGAATATTATTACAATCTTTTGAATTCAGAGGATATTTATAACTTTTCTAATTTCTCTAAGACCGTCTGGAATGAATCAATAAATAGAATAAAAGAAAATCATAATATTGGGTTTATATTTTGCGATGCTTTACGTCAAGATCTTGCAAATGAACTAAAACAAAAAATAGAAAACAAATGGGATCAAAAAAAATCAATTATTGCAGAGAAAGAGATTGAAGAAATTCAATCTTTATCCTTATTACCTAGTATTACTAATTTAGGATGGAGCCAAATCTTAAGAAAAGAAGATGAGATATATGTAAAAACATCAAGTGATAATTTAATTTCTGGTATTGAGAGCAAGTCAGAAAAAAAGATTTTTTACAATCCCAAAGATCGAAATTCGAGGATTTTACAAATTTTAAATGAATCTGGGAAAAAAGTTGAGCTTTTGGAGATAGATCTGAAGAATTTCAAAGAACAAAAAAGCACATTAAAAAAAAAAATTAATCAAAATAATTCTAATTTAGTTCCAATATTGTGGTATGATAAATTTGATAACCATGATTTAAGTTTTGAAGAATTTATTGAAAAGAAGGATACATATTTAGATGAATTAAAAGACGTTATATGGAACCTTCATGAGGTTGGAATAGAACTTATTTTTATCTTACCAGATCACGGTTTTATATTCGTTAAAAATGAGGATTTTATAGATGACAAGCCAAGTGGGATGCTACATAAGCGTTATTGTCTTTCTCCTAATGCATTTACAGATGAGGAATGTGTTAAATATTCAAATTGGTCTATATTTACACCAGAACTCTTTAGATATAATGTTGAAGATGATAAAAATAAGTTCTCTTCAATAATAGTTCCATTAGGATATAAAATATTTAAAAAATCAAAAAAAAATACAGACTTTTTTCTACATGGTGGACTAAGCTATCAAGAGTGTGATCTACTAAATCTAAAAACTCAATGTATTTTAAAACCCAAAGTTAAAATTGAGAAAATAGAAGTCAAAGATCATGAAAAAATTGAGGGTCAAGAAGTTTTTGGCTTAAAAGAGATGGGAGATTCTAAGTATCTAGAGTTCCTTCTTAAAGCACACAAAAAAGGAGCTTCATCTCCGCAAATGCGTCCTATTATCATAAAAGTTGTTTG
>CAZRKO010000343.1:0-1821 GCA_964600445.1 uncultured archaeon | reverse complement strand
GTTCAATATAAATGGATTAGTTTTTCTAGCCGAAACTGATAATCTAGCAATGGTTAACGAAGATATTACTGATTTAAAGGCCTCCATTTTACTTTTAAATATGATTAAGACTTCTTTTTCATTGCCGATTAAAAAGAAATATTCCTTAGAAAACATTGATGACATTACAAAGAGTTTGCAAAGTAAAAGAGACCAATTAGAAAAGGATCTTGATATTTTCCAATTCACAGATACAGAGGATAAACGAAAATCATTATATATTTGAACTTTTCAACCATACTTTATTTTTCTTCATTTTCTTAAATATTTAGGATTTTAAAAAGAATTTGTATTTTAATATAGATTAATTTTAGCCGGATTTTTTCTCATTGATTTTCTAATATTTTTACTGAAAAGCGAAAAATTTAATTTTTTGTATATACTTTAATTATTATTATTATAACTCAAAACTGATGTGATCAAAATTAATTACGTATGTGCTAGGAAAAGTTGCGGAAAAGCAGTGTCCAAGAAGGAACTGAACGCTCTACCCGGAATAAAATGCTCACATTGTGGATTCCGTATCTTGTACAAGAAGAGACCCGATGTTATTAAACGGATAAAAGTCCGTTAATTTTACTTTTTTTTTATTGATTTCGTAGAATTTTGAATTATCTAAATGTGATTGCAACTCAATTAAGAGACATTAAAAATTAAAAAGAAAAGACCGGATGTCATCAAACGAATCAAAATTCGTTGATTTTTAGAAATAGTATTTGATTCTTATCTAATATTCTATATTATTATCTGATTTTGCATTTTTAAATGATTTACAAGTTCTTTATAACGATTTCGGATAGTTGCTTCAGTAACTCCCGCAGCTAAAGAGATTTCTCTCTGTGTACGACGCTCTCCTTCCTGTATTGCTGCAACATATAGCGCTGCTCCTGCGAGACCTGTAGGGGCTTTACCGGCAGTTATCCGAAATTTTTTAGCTAACTTTAATATTTCAGCTGCCCTATTTTGCGTGCTTCCCGATAAATTTAGTTCAGCGCAGAATCTTGGAATAAAATTTATGGGAGATGAAACCTTTATACTTATTTTTAATTCACTAAGGATAAGACGATAACAACGGGCTATCTTTTTTTTATCTACTGAAGCAAATTCAATAAAATCATCAATAGTTTTAGGTACACAATTTATCCTACAGGCAGCATATATGGATGCAATAAGCATAGCTTCAATTGATCTTCCCCTTATGAGATTTTTTAATACCATCTTTCTATAAATATGGGCCGCGGACTCTTTTAATTCTTTTGACATGTTCAACTGAGAAGAAAAACGATCTAATTCATTCATTGCATAAGCTAAATTTCTATCAATGGATTTATTTGTTCTTGTTCTTACATGCCATTTTCGCAAACGATATACGTCAGCTTTCATTTTTGGTGTAATATTCTTTCCGAAGGCATCTTTATTTCTCCAACCTATCATTGTACTTAATCCTTTATCATGCAAAGTTAAAGTTGTCGGTGCGCCCACTCTTACTTTTTTGTTTGCCTCTTCAGAGGAAAATGCACGCCTTTCGGGTCCAGAATCAATGATTCTTTGATTTAAAACTAAACCACAAGAATTACAGACGATTTCCCCTCTAGAATTGTCTGAAATTAAATTATTTTTGCCACATTCTGGGCAAAGATTTGAAAAATTTTCCGCCATAAATATGTCAACCTTCTATAAAATTCACTTCTTTAATTTCTATAATTAATTTTGTACATTTAAATGTTTGCGTTTTAAAGAATTATCAGTTAATAAAATCAATGAAATTTAATTTGTTAATTT
>CAZRKO010000342.1:0-1824 GCA_964600445.1 uncultured archaeon | reverse complement strand
CCTCGTAGAAGAAGAATTAAATCGTATTCCTGTTTGGTACTGTTTTATCATCATTTTTGTCATCCAAATTGTTTTTTTTTATGTCATGTCTATACTGTGCTGGAATAAAAATCATGATTTTTGTTTTTTAAATTTAGAAATGACTACTTGAGGAATTCTGTAGTTTTTTCGCACAATACGACTCAAAAATTAAAAGTGTGTTTGAAGAACTTACAGATTTTATTAAAGATTTGTATCAAAAGGCCAAACTTGTTCACGGCGATTTAAGTGAATTTAATATATTATACAATAATCGTAAAGCTGTTGTAATTGATATTTCTCAAGCAGTATCTATTCAACATCCTAAAGCGGAAGAGTATTTAGTAAGAGATATAAAAAATCTTTTTAATTTTTTCGAAAAATTAGGTATAGAAACGATTGATCCAACTCGTTTTTACTATGAAATACTAGGTATAAATAAGTAAAATTGAAAATTTATTAGTGAATGAACCGAGGGATAATGAAAATTTATGATAATTGGAAAAGATAGAATAGCAATCATAATTGGTAAAAATGGGGAAACTAAAAAAAAAATTGAAGAAGCCTTAGGCATAAATATTGAATTAAACAGCAAAACAGGAGATTGTGACATAAAACCTGTGTTACATGATCCAAATTACAATCCATTAAATATGTACACTGCTCAAAAAATCCTCAATGCAATAAACAGAGGTTTTAATCCTACAAAATCTCTGAAACTTCTTGAGGATAACTATGAATTTGAGGTATTTAATCTCTTAACTATTTTAGGAAAATCCGAAAAACGAATTAAAAGAATAAAGGGAAGACTTATTGGAAGAAATGGCGAAGTACGCAGAGCTATTGAAAGATATGCGGAATCTTTCATATCGGTTTATGGAAAAACCGTATCCATTATAGCAGATTATGAGAATATGCAAATAGCTAGAAAAGCAGTAAGTATGATAATAAATGGAATGCCACATCATGTTGTTCTAAAATTTCTGGAAAACAAATATAATGAGAAGAAGAAAGAAGCGTTTAGAAAATTATATAAACCTGAGTTTTAGATATAATATTTTGATTGTTCAAATCTCTCCTATACCGAATATGTCATCAGACAGGCCTACTTTTGACGGTCTATAATTTTGATTTAACTCTGATTGAGTCCCTGGATTATTGCCGAAGATCTGAGGAGATTTAATTCCAGTTATCAGAAGCATGACTCTCAAATAACCATTAAATTCATCAGAGACCCGTGCACCCCATATTACCATAGAATTATTGACATCCATTTTCCCATATATTTTTTGAGCTACCGAATTAGCTTCAGCAAGGGTCATGTCATTTCCTCCACAAACATGAATTAAAGCCCCTTTAGCTCCATCAATGTCAACATCCAGTAAGGGTAAATTCAGCGCATCATTAATCGCTTCCTCTACACGATTTTCCTTTCCACTTGACTCTCCAACGCCAACTATTGCAACACCACCAGTACTTAAAATTGTTCTGACATCAGCAAAATCTAAATTAATTAGAGATGGAAGCGAGATGGTTTCAGTTATTCCCTTTACCATACTAGCTAATACTTCATCTGCAACACTAAAAGCTTCAATAATTGGTAAATCAGGAGCAATTTCTAATAATCGATTATTATCAATTACTACTAAAGTATCAGCATATTGTTTTAAAAGATTTAGTCCCTCCTTAGCTTTCTCAATCCGTCCTATTTCAGTTTCAAATGGTATTGTCACAACACCAACTACAATTGCTCCTTCGAGCTTAGCTATTTCAGCGACTATTGGTGCACTCCCCGTCCCTGTACCA
>CAZRKO010000341.1:0-1832 GCA_964600445.1 uncultured archaeon | reverse complement strand
AATGCTGAAGAAGAAGCGGTTGAGACTATAGCTAAAAGAATAGGATTACGAATAGTAGATGAGATCTTTTTAGCTCCGCAAGAATCATTCGTGGATATCTTATCAGCTAATAATTTCTTGAGAGAAGATACTCAAAAAGATGGCAGAATTAGATACATACCTCAATTTAGTAATGAAACCCTAATTTTATATTATCTAGCTAATGCATCAATGAGACGTGGATTCTTATCGAAAGAACTAATAAACTGGATCGCAATGAATTTTGCATTACTAATATATATGGGCATTTTAAAATGGAAACTCTCAGATGATAATATTTTTTATGGAATTTTTAAAGATTTACAAACCAATGAAAAGATTTTACCATATCTAATGAAATTGGCTTGTTTCCCAGACTATTTAGGAATGGATAGAATGAAGATTCGGGATAGTGTTCAATATAGAAAAGAAATCTTCAATTTTATTGGCTCTCAAATTGATAATTTAAAAGATTTAATTAATGAGATAGCATTATTTTGTGAAAAATTTTAATAAAGAAAAAGGTAAGAAAATATTAAAAAGAGATGAGTTAAAATTACTGAAGAAAGATATAGTGATGAAGAAATAAGAGATTTGATGAGTAAGTATGGAATGGTTTATTTAGAAGGGGATATCAAAGAAGATATTGAAGACATTATTGGAAATACTCAACAAAAAGAAAGATTAGAAGATTTCTTTAATGCATTAGAAAATTATACAACATTTTCAGAAAGAATAAAAAAGACTAAACTAGTGCCCAATCTGACAATGCTTCTTTATGGCCCTCCTGGTACAGGAAAAACATCACTAACAAGAGCCTTTGCAAAGAAATATAAAATCCCCCTATGTGTAGTAGAATCTGACAGATTAGTATCTTCGCTGTTAGGTGATACTATCAAAAATATTAGAAATGTTATGGAAGTAGCTTCAGATATTGCAAATAAAAATAAGAAATTCCTCTTATTTTTTGATGAAATTGATGCGATTGGTTCAGAACGCTCTAATGTACATGAGGTGGGTGAAATCAAAAGAGCTGTAATCTCTTTTTTACAAACTATTGATGAAATAAATTATAAAGGGTACCCTCTAGCTATATTTGGAGCTACAAATCATCAACAACAACTAGATTCTGCTATATGGCGACGGTTTACATTTCATCTTAGATTCGATTTTCCTAACTTTAATCTAAGAAAAAATATTATCGAATCATTCTTAAATAGGATTAAAAATGCAAATATTAATGTAAGTAACAGAATATATGAAAAAATTAGAAATGAGTATATTAAATTTCAGACCATTAATAAAGAACTAAAAATAGCATTGGATAAGGATGAGTCAGAACTTATCGATAACTTAATAATAGAAGAATTAAAAAGTAATGATAATATAGATGGATTACTTTACTTAACCCATGGATATTCGGGTTCTGATATTGAAAGGGGGATAAGGGTAGCTCTTTTTAAGGCTGTAGGAAGTTATCATGATGTAACCGTAACATATGAAATGCTTTATGAATCGTTAAAACTTGTAGGTGGAACAGCAATCCATGTGGAGCGTCAGGATGTATTGAGTAGTTCAATTTCCGTTGATAATATCTCAAAAACTTCAACAAATCAAATTATAATATCTAATTATGAAGACATGTTAAAAGAATTACCTTACTTGATTCTATTGATAAAGGATATATCTAAAATTCTTAAAAATAAAAAAGATCTACAAACTGAATATTTTACTGGAAGCAAAGAATTAGGTGAATTTATTAATAATCTAATAGAAATAAGATTGATAAAATAAATATTAGGTTTCGCTTTAAT
>CAZRKO010000340.1:0-1834 GCA_964600445.1 uncultured archaeon | reverse complement strand
TACAAAAAAAGATTGTAAACGGCAGAGTTTATTATAAAATATCCAATAATTATATAGGACTCACTAAGGCTGCTTTCACAAAATTTAGGTATTTGGATAAATAAATTTCATTTCTTTATACATTTTTCATTTGAAATCCTAAAATTCTCACAATTAGACCAGAAACCTTTACCATCAATTTTTTCACTTAAGCCATTGTTCCAACATCGGGGACATAAATAATAAGTAAAACTCCTATTTGCTTTTTTGACACCTACTTTAAATATGTTAAAGTTACAGATTGAGCAGATAGAATCCAATAATTTCAAACGTCCTCTTTTCGGTAAAGAAAGATATTTTTTTTCACAATTTTCGTTCGCACATGCAAGAAATCTTCTTCCTTGCCTAGTAGAAATGAGTTTCATAGGTTGTGTGTTACAATGTGGACACAATGAAGTAGTAGTAGGAAACTTTTTATTGGAACCACTTTTTTGCGACTGAGTTTTCAATTCCTTTTTAAAATCGTTTATTTTAGGCATTAGCTTCTTTTTATTTACCAGAAATTTATCAAATAACTCTAGAAATTTGTTTTTAACAAGGTTAATTACCTC
Source organism: uncultured archaeon (assembly GCA_964600445.1). Classification (GTDB taxonomy): domain Archaea; phylum Asgardarchaeota; class Lokiarchaeia; order Sigyniarchaeales; family SOKP01; genus LW40-45. Next base: position 1,244 of record CAZRKO010000340.1, on the reverse strand, counting down.
ATTCAAATTCTTTCTTTTTTCCTTTATATCTTCAATTAGGTCTTCTATGAGTCTCGTAAATTTAGGTTCTAGAAAAGGTAACCAAATTCCCTTTAAATTCTCCATTAAAAATTCACCTAAATCACTAATAAAATATTGACGATTACTTCGATATATCAGTTTACGATCTTGTAGCACTTGAATGATTAAAGGGCGTGTAGATTTTGTCCCTAAATGGTTCCTCTCCATTAATTTTAATAGAGTTGTATCAGTATATCTCGTAGGAGGTTGCGTTTCTTTCTTCTCATATACAATCGAATCAATAGGAATCTTTGTTCCTATAATTTCGATTTCAGAGTCGTATGTTCTTTTAAGAAAGGGGGCAATTTCTAAGAAGCCCTCAAAAATTAAAGAAACAGATTTTGCATTAAAAGGTTCTTCCTTGATGGACACTTTTAAGTCCGTTTTAGCTTCCGTCGCCTCTTTGCCAAATAAAGCCAAATAATGTCGAGCTAATAGGTTATATACTTTTCTTTGGATATCATTCTCAAATTTAGAGCTAGTTAAATCCAAACTTTCTAAGGGAGTTATTGGTGGATGGTCTCCGGCGTCTTTTTTTCCTTTTGTAGGGTGTGTCCTATTTTCTCGTAATAATTCTGAAGCATAGTCTCCATAACTTGGATGTGATGTAAATTTTTTTAGATAATCAAGATGATTGAAATTACTTTTATATACATCACTATCTGTTCTTGGATAAGAAATAATTTTATTTAGATAAAGATCTGACATAGTTTTTAGAGCTAAGTTTGGGCTAATTCTGAGTGTTTTAGTTAATAACACAAGTGCTCTTGAAGTATTCAACGGTGCAGGAGGTTTTTTTTTCTTAATATTTTTATCATTACTGATAATTTTAGCAATTTTCTCATCTTTAATTTCTTGAAATATTCTTTTTGAATCAATTTCTTTCGCTTTTTTAAATGGATTTAACTGATGAGAAGCTTTCAATATATTATTTTTAATAATTAAGTTTGCCCTTATTGTAGAATACGGTTCGGGATTAAAGCTTTTAATTAATTCATCTCTTAAATAAATTAAATATAATAGCGAAGTCTGTACACGTCCAATTGATACAAAAAACCTATTAAATTTTTTTAATAAAGGTTGAATTGTATTTGTAAGTTCTCGAGTAGCCGAAAATCCAATAACTGCGTCAATAATTGCCCTTGCCTCTCCAGATTCTCCCCAGCTCCACTTTGGAGAGATTA
>CAZRKO010000339.1:0-1836 GCA_964600445.1 uncultured archaeon | reverse complement strand
AGGCCGCGGCATCAGGTCTAAATCATAGAGTAGAAACTTATATAGTTGGAGCTATGAACCCTCAAGCAGCTTTAAAATATTTACGGCAAGTTAAAAGAGGAGCCGTAATAACTGGTGGCGATCGAACTGACTTAGCATTAGCAGCATTAAACGAAGATGTTTCTTGCTTAATTTTAACAGGGTTCATTCAACCTGATATTAGTGTAATAGTTGCTGCTAATGAAAGGAAAATTCCTATAATTTTATCACCATCTGATACATATACAACTATTAGGAACATGATGAGGTTAAAACCAGGGATCCAAGAAGACGAGATAAATTTAGCTCTGAGGCTGGTAGAAGATAATATTAATTGGGAAATTCTCTTAAGTTAAAACGTTTTTTCTGATTAAATTTTTTAAAATTTTAAGGGCTTTAATTTTCTTATTTTAAAAATCAATAACCATTTGATAAAATTATAATAAGGTAAAGGAAATAGATTGTTCTTTATTCTTTTTGAAATGTTGCTTTGAATTCTTGAAATTCTTTTAAAAGGGTATCTAATTTAACTTCCATTTTTTCAATTCGTTCCAGTACGCTCTTTATTATTTCATTTGTATTTGAACTAACTTCCTTTACTTGCTCTTCAAATGTGAATTCCGGTTTTTTGATTGGTTTAGGAGGCTTTGATACTCGCTTAGTTTTGGCCGGAGATGGTTTGATCTTCGGTTTTTGCTCCGTCTTTGAAATAGCAGCTTTAACTTTAGGTTCTTGCGTTTTTTTAGGTATTTTCTCAGCTTTGGGTTTAGTAATGGGCGTAGGTATCTGCTCAGCTATGGTCTCAGGAACAGCTGCAGGTTGTAATTTCAATTCTCCGATTTCAAACTCATCCATTTGAAGGTCTACGATAATATCATCAATAGGATTGTGTTCTTTGTTTAAAATTACCTGAAATTCTTGATTAAATTGATCTGTTTCAGCATCTTTTCCAACTTTCCTCTGGTCTATTTCTTTTATAATTCTTGTCCTACTTCCTATAATTGTATCTCTTGCTTTATACCCATAACCTTTAAGGCCTTCTGCCTGTCTGCTTGCTATTCTACGTTCAATTAAACTCCGTTTAACACCATGCCACAACCATACAGCAGGAGTTAATTCTTCTAACAAAATTATCGACCTATCTGATGTAAAAATGTCTTTGCGCCATTTCATTGGCTCAATTTCTCCATCCTTTAATACGTTGAACATTAATGCATATTTCATGGTATTTTAACCACTCTTAATAGAATATATTATTTTCAAAATTTTATTATTAACTCTTAATAGAATATATTATTTTCAAAATTTTATTAGTTTTTATTTTTCAAAACTATCCCGTTTCTTCCTAATCTCTATATGATTTTAAAAAAAAAATATTCTACAAAAATTACTACATTTAGACAGACTCTAATTAATATAAATATCAATTTGAAGCGAATTATCGAAATCGTTCATTCTTTTTCTAAAATATTAACTTTTTTAGTAAAATCTTATAAAAAAGTCATAAAAAAGTCAACTATTATCAGATTCGATCATCTCTTAAAGATGATTTTTAATAATTTTTTTAATAAATCCTTGAAAAAAATCAAAATTTATAAAAAAATAGTTCCGATTTTAGTAATAATACATACTCAATCCGTCGTTATATTATCACGTTCATTACCAAAAAGTGACAGATTTAAATATTATTATTCCCAAATTAATCATAGGAAAGAAAATTTTCTCGAGGTTTCGTAAAAAAATGGAAAAATATGAACAAAAAAATGTTGATGATGATGATGGTGCGTTCAGATGCTATAATAACATTAGAGAGTGCAT
>CAZRKO010000338.1:0-1838 GCA_964600445.1 uncultured archaeon | reverse complement strand
AGCCCACCTCATTCTGGACTTTCACAAGAACAAATTGCACATACATTAGGTACTGGTTGTAAGCATACAGTAGCTACATATCCTTTTTTATTGTGTTCTTCCAATCTTTGCATAGCGGTTTCACGATCTATCCTTACAGTTCGTTCTTTTGGAATAAATCGCGGAAATTTCTCTATAGCAGAAGCATTATAACCAAAGTTAATACAAACTCTATCCTTGACATTTCTTTGCATCAAACGGCATAAGCAATAATTCTCAATTAATGGTTCAGCGGCCAGCTCTGATAAAATTATTTGCCCATCTTCCAATGGTATAACTTGTCCGAAATGACCATCAGCTCTGAAGGCTTTTCTGTTTTTCTTTTCACTGTGAATCATTGCCTCAGCACCTGCGCGTATTAAACGCCCTATAATTGGCATCTTTAATTTGTATCCCAAACCAATGGAAGAAAAGCCTTTAATTTTCCTAATGAATATCTGTTCCATAGTTCTCCATTGCTCATCCAAATGATCTTCCAAATTTAAATCCTTGGCAAGCTGGTCGGAATAGTTTTTCGCGTTCATGTACCATTTTCCCCCAGCACCGTGTTTAAAACACCATTTACACATTTTAAGTTCTCCTAATTACTTACTTAATTTTTTTTTAATATGATAATATATTCAGACTTATTTTTTTTATAGTTTAATGTTTTGAATCTAAAGTATTTAATCATTTTGTCATGTTTTTCATAAGAATAGTGACATCATAAAAAAGCTTAAATTTAAAGAAGGGAATTTTTTTAATTTTTAATAATTAGCATTTAAAATAAAAATTAATGCATAGAGATTAACCATTTTACTCATATAAAATAAATTATTTTATAAAATGAGTCTAATAAGAATGCCAGACAAATCACAACCTGCCTATATTTTTAAGATATGTTTGTTAGGTGCTGGTGCGGTTGGTAAGACGTGTATAGCAAGGAGACTATGTTTCAATACGTTTGATGTGAACACTAAATTGACAATCGGAATTGATTTTTATACATATGACTTACCGATCATAATTAACGAGAAAGAAAATTTCATTCGATTATCAATTTGGGATTTTGGCGGTCAGGAGCAATTCAAACGGTTATTCACGTATTATATTACAGGAGCTAATGGGATATTTATGGTTTTCGAGTTGATTAACCTTCAAAGTTTAGTTAATTTAGATTGGTGGTATGAGAGATTAGTCGAACAAAATGTTGATGATACTCCAAAAATATTACTTGGTACAAAGCAAGATCTTGTGAGTAAAGTCGATGAGAAAAGTAAAATAAATGATTTAATCATCGAGCAATTTCTAAAAAGACATGATGAACAAGATTTTATTAAAACATCATCAAAAGAGAATGTACATATTCTCCGTTGCTTTAAAGATATTTCTAAGAAAATTTTAGAGACACATGATTTAGCTTACGATAAGCTGTTATGAAGAATTTAATGGTAAATAAAATTAAGTATATATTCTTTTTATAAATCCATTTCAATCAATTTTTCCTTATTCTTTATGGCATCTTCTTTAGTAATTTTGTACATGAATATGAAGAGAATTGTGCCAATTAATATTATTATCATAGGGATTATAGACATTTGAAGTTTCAAGCCAAATTTCGCAAATTCGCTGTTATTGGTTCCAAGAGCAGGGTCATATCCCGTAATAGTGGCTACAATAGCAAAAATTAGAGCTTGGAAGAAGTATGAGAATGCTGAAAATACTCTTAGGATACCGTTATAACTTCCTTCTTCTCGCTTTCCTGAATTTACGGTTGCATTGTCAATTCCCTCTGCAAATAAAAGAACAAATATCACACC
>CAZRKO010000337.1:0-1838 GCA_964600445.1 uncultured archaeon | reverse complement strand
TATTTTAAATAATTAAAATAAGTTTAAAATCTTTTTAAGTTGGATAATTATTAAGCCATCTATTATATTTAAAAAATTTAACCAATCAATGTTGGTAATAATGGATAAAACTATAATAATACGTAAAAGCATTGACCATATTCGACAATTTTTATAGACTTACAGATATCTAATGATTTCAGCATTAGATATTATAATTTAAAATGGATAAAATCTATAATAATATTTGTGTTTTTTAAGAAGAAATATCTAAAATTTTAAAAAGAGTTAAAACAAATTATAACAAGATGAATGAATCAAATCATGATCATTTTGCAGAAAAAGCATTCGAACTCGGAGAGAAGTATGAATCCGAATGTATTGGATGTGCTCAAACAACTGTGGCTGCAATATTCGAGGCTTTAGGGATTTGGAATGATGATGTTTTTAACGCTGCCAGTGGTTTGGCTAACGGGTTAGGATTGACGGGTGATGGTTCTTGTGGCGCGTTGATCGGAGCTTCAATGGTGATGGGTTATATATTTCCTAGAAAGCACAAGGATTTTCAAGACATGTATAAACCTATGAAGAGTTATGGGCTTGTAAAGAATTTACACTCTCAATATGTTAAGAAATATGGATCAACTCGATGTTCTGAAGTTCAAAAAAGTGGGATGACAGTTACCTGGACTCTTTGGGAGTTAAATTCCTACAATGAAGAAATGAAAGCTGATATGGTTAATTATTGCTCAAAAATTGTAGCCAACGTCGCGAAGATGGCAACCAAAATAATAATAGAAAATGGATTCAAGCCCGAAGTGGATTCACCCGCAATACAACAATAAATTACAATTACGGTTCAATTAAACTTTTAATCAGTATTTGTAATTATTGAATGAGTGAATTTTCAAATCTCTTTTTTGATACAAATTTCATTCCTATTTAGAATGTGCCATAAGATTTTTTTGACTATTTTAATTTCCCTATGTTTAAAGATAAAAGAATGAAAAATTTTTAAGTTAACAAATTGATTTTTAATTATCCATAACATTAAACAAAATAGTTTTGTAAAAAGTGATAAGAATGGGAATGTTAGATGGTAAGGTCGCCATTATAACTGGCGCTGGTCGTGGTTTAGGGCGAGTAGAAGCCTTGGCTATGGCCAAAGAGGGTTGTAATTTAGTCATAAACGACTTAGGTGCTTCTCATGACGGATCGGGATCTGAAGCAAAGGTTGCAGATGAGGTAGTAGCCGAAGTTGAAAAGCTAGGTGTTAAAGCAGTCGGTAACTATGATTCCGTTACTGATTTTAATGCCGCTAAAGGTATGATCGACCAAGCAGTTTCTGAATTCGGTAAATTAGATATAGTGGTTAATAATGCCGGTATTCTTAGAGATCGCATGCTTTTTAATATGAGCGAAGCAGAATGGGATTCTATTATGGCTGTACATTTAAAAGGAACATTTAATATGACTAGACATGCTTCGGCATATTTTAGACAAATGGGCAAGGAAGATCCTAAATTAAAAAATTTCGGGAGGATAATCAATACTGCATCAGATGCAGGATTATTAGGAAACATGGGTCAGAGTAATTACGGAGCTGCTAAAGCTGGAATCGCAGCATTTACGGTTATTGCCGCAATGGAGTTAAAGAAGTACGCGAACGTTAATTGTATTGTCCCAGTAGCTCGAACTAGACTTACAACAGATGCTACACCCAAAATGGCAGATGTTATGAGTAAGACAGATGAAAGTGGATTTGATATATTTGATCCTGCTAATGTACCCCCTTTGGTGGTATTTTTAGCATCAGAAGCAGCTAAAAAAATAACTGGAGAGGTTTTTAGAATTGTAGG
>CAZRKO010000336.1:0-1854 GCA_964600445.1 uncultured archaeon | reverse complement strand
ATTACCTGGTAAATCTGATACAGAGAGGAGGCATATGGTTTTTAAATTGTAAATCTTTCCTAATAAGAATAAAATTGATGTTTCCATGTCGATTGCTTCTACATTTATGGATCTTAAGGAATTTATGAAATCATATGTCTCACAAAATAAAGCGTCAGTAGTCCATAAATCAACTTCTTTAACTCTATTTGGAAGTAAAGAGGATGCTTCCCTTACTAATATGTTCTTCAATTCCTCGTGAGGTTTGGCTATGAAAACCGTTTCATTTCCGGTAATTATCTTTTGGAATTTAGAAATTGGATTTATAATTGATTTTAATTGATTTGATAATTCTGAATGAGTCATTATATAATGGGGTGATGTGCCATCTCCGCAATAGGCAAGTTTGGGGATAGTTATATCTCCAATTTGAATATTACTTGAGGTATTTTCAATACCTCCGCAAAAATCAGTTCTTATAATGATTTTAGTTTTACACCTTTTTAAACTCTCAACGGCAATGGAACAATTAGGGCAACCTACTAATGAGCGAATTACGCTTACTTTAACTCCATTTAATATTCCATTATAAACTCTGCCATATACTCTTTTATTTTGTAATTTATTAACAATTTTTCTCATCACCATTTTAACTGCCGGCATAATCACTATCTCATTTACATTTGATGGACTAGTCTCTAAGAATATTCTAACTAATTTCTCATCCACACTAATAAATTTTAAACCCAAATTCAATAATTCATTTTTTATTTTATTCATCATTTTCAATCAAAAAATTATAGTTTTTACAACTTAATATTAATTTACTAAAAATATAATTAATTTATTCATGTTTAATTTACTTCTTTTTCTTAATCTAAGAATTATCCTATTTAAAATTTTGAGGAAATTTTATTATAATTTATAAGTCATGCAATAATTAAATGGAAACTTATAATTTTTAATGAATATATTAATTTACTTTTGATTAATACAATAATTTGTAATTATAAAATACAGAGATTAATAGAGTTTAAACTGGTATACTTTAATGAACAAACGATTCATTGTGGATAAGAAAATCACAAATGAGTTTGTCGAGGCTTATACAAAAACAACTTATAGAATTATAGGCAAGGAAAGACATTCTGCAATTAAACCATGCCACTGGTTAGAACAAAAGTTAATGACGGGGAGGAACAATCGCAATTGTTATAAGGGCGTTTTTGGTATACAAAGTCATCGATGTTTACAAAATTCACCGTCTCTTCCTTTTTGTAACCACCAATGTGTTTTTTGTTGGAGAGATATAGAAAAAGGGGGACTTGGAAATGAATTTATAGTTAAGCCTGATGAACCAGCATATTTAGTTGAAGAAATGATTCGTCATCAAAAAGATATAATCAAGAATCACTTACCACTAAGAAGATATCTCGATAATTATGAAATAATGAACGATGTTCTTTATTACATGCTAAATAATGAAGGTAAATACAGTATAAATTCTATTTCTAATAGCATTCACGTAAGCAAAAATAAAGTAGAGCGAGCGATGACTTTATTGAAGAACCAAAAATTTATTATTCCAATTGATAACACATTAAAAAATTTTAAAGTAGATGATGACATAAGCTGCTGCATTAATTCGAGGGAGGAAATCGAGGATTTGATAAATCGAGCGCTCACAACTCCAGATGAGATAATGCAAGCTCATGGTGAAGCTTTGCATCCTAACCATGCGGCAATATCTTTAGATGGAGAACCATTGTTATATCCAAAAATGTCGGAGTTTGTAAAAGAGTTTAAAAACCGTAATATTACTACATTTATCGTCACAAATAGTACTTTACCAGAAGAAATTAATAAACTAGACAC
>CAZRKO010000335.1:0-1881 GCA_964600445.1 uncultured archaeon | reverse complement strand
AATTATGCGATGGACGGCGTTATGCTTTATTAGAGGGGGGTTATAATCACGATGTATTAGGCAAAAATGCCGATGCCTTTTGTCAAGGATTCAAATAGATTTTTGATTTTTTTTAATATTTTTATATCTTTCTAATTTCTCTTGGATTTTTTTTGATATTGAGTCAGGTAATTCGTCTAATGTTTTACCCTCAAATTTTTCAAAACACAAGCAACAAAATCTTAATTCAAATATATTAAAATTGTTAAATTCTATCGGTTTAGATTCTGGATGTAGTTTTCTGTCGCAGAATATGCAGTAATTGTAAAATTCTAATTCTCTACGTCTTTTAAGTTCTGTTAACCTTTTAATTTCCAATTTTTTCTTTATTTCTAATTTTTTTTTACGTTCTAATTCAATTTCAGGATAAATACTTTCAATCACGGCAAAAAATGGTAAATCTTTCTCGAGCCGGTCTTTTATAGCTATTCTTATTAATTCAGATCGAGATCTGCCTGTCTTTTCCCCTACTTTTGCAAGCAATTTTACATAAGCTTCTGGCAAATTAATGGTTATATTCCTCATATTTAACCCTTTTCAAAGTATATGTTAATAATATTAATGCATTTTGGGCTTATAAATATTTAGTTTATCAAATTACTTAAATAGCGGGTAAAATTGTTTTTTACAAGATTATATTGAGTTTAAAAAAAGTTTATATACTTTAAGAAGATAGTAGAAATTTGTTTATCCATTTTTTGCTTTTTAAAATTCCAATTTCAAAATTCGAAATAGCCATGAATTCTAAGCTTTATTATATATTATAATTTTTAAAATGAAAAAATTTCAAAATTAAAAAATAATTTGATTTTAAGAGAAGAATCATTTAATTTGAAAAAATGACTCTTCGAATTCTGGTTTTCCCCTATATTTACCCATTAAAAATCCAACACCTGAATCTAAACCCTTAAAAAATGCCGATTGCACTTTTATTCCCGCCTTTTTAAGTGCTCCCAGAACATCTTTTCTCGCAGGAGGACATCCTTGAATAGGAATCAATTCTTTTATGCATGGGTCATCTTTATTAAGGTTATATTGACATTGGCCAACTAAGATTGTCTTATTATTACCCTCAGTTGGTTTCATCATTTTACCAGTCAAAACTTCTATATTATCAAAAGGTTTGCCTTTCCATGAATATTTTATTGCTAATAGAATTATCCCGTTTAACCCAGAGCAGTAAGTACACATGGAAGTATCATATTTATGATATTTAATGCCTTGAACTCCTATTCTCTGAAATGGAAGTGGAAGATCTCCAGCGTCATTGTAAATGAAATCCCATTCATGATGTGATGCTAGATCTTCTATTTTATCACCTATTAAATCAACATCAGATAAATCTGCAGGTCTATTTCTTTCTTTTGAGGCTATTGCTAAATGAGGTACTTCCGATGGGGCAAAACCTAATAATTTAGCACCAACTAAGTCAGCAGATAGGATATCCTTTGAGGCTACAAGAATATTTTTTCTATGAGCCTTTCCATCAATTGCGGGACCACGTTCAAGAGTATAAATCCCATCAATGAGAGTTAAACAAGGCGGTATCTTATCCGGTAGATGAGCAACATTAAAGTTTAAGTCATGTACAGGGTCAGCACTATGAAATTTCTTACGTGAAGCGATATTAATTAATCCCTTCAGATTTTTAAATCCTATGCTAACCTTCGCTTGTGAATGAGTTTTTAGAACCGGAATATCCAGAATATAATCAGCAGCAAGTGCATCAGAATTAAAATTTACTTGAAAATCCAATCCCATATCAATTTTTTCAAAAGAACTCCTAAAAGTGTTAATCACTTTAACACCATATCGTTCTTTTAGAATATTATAACCAAGTTT
>CAZRKO010000334.1:0-1887 GCA_964600445.1 uncultured archaeon | reverse complement strand
AGTGTTGTATTCTACTGCTAGTAGTTACGGTGCTCTGGTATTCACATTTTTCATCATTTATAGAAACTGCATTGACAAAATTCTCATCAAATCCCATGATATAATCAAATGCAATCGAACCGAGAACTATAACTTTCTTTTTTTTAGGAGACATGCTTTAGTATTCCTTCTTATAGAAATTTGATATAATTAAATTTATGATTTGTTAAATTTATTTCTAAAAATATTTGGAAAACAGAAATTATTTTGATTATTATTACGATTTTATTTATATCATACTTATCATTCGAAAGAATCTTAATTTTAAATCTTCATTCATTACATGGTAAAAATGAAGGAATTAATAGAATCAATTGAAAATCTTAAAAATAGTGAAATAAAGAAAGTAATCGATACTCGGATCTATGAATTTGAGAAAATTAGAGTCCAGCATATCAATGAGATTTTCAAAGAGTTATGTTTTTGTATTATGACCGCCAATTGTGGAGCTGAAAAATGTATTGAAGTTCATGAAGGCATCGCGAATGGATTCCTTAATCTTTCGAAAGAAAAATTGACGGCCAAATTTAAAGTATTAGGGTATAGATTCCCCAATATTCGTTCAGAATATATTGTAAAAGCTAGGGGCCACAAGGATAATTTAGAAAAAATGATTAAAACTAACGATGATATAAATGGGTTGAGGGATTGGATCGTTAAAAATATAAAAGGTATTGGTTATAAGGAAGCAAGTCATTTTCTTAGAAATATTGGCTATAAAAATTATGCGATCATAGATTTCCATATTGTAGATCTTTTAACAAAAAATAAATTAATTGATAAACCCAAAACCATGACAAAAACTAAATATTTAGAAATCGAAGAGTTATTAAAAAGTATTGGAAATAAGCTAAACCTTAATATGGCAGAATTAGATTTATATTTATGGTACTTGGAAACAGGAAAGATATTGAAATAATCCCAAATAGGTATTTCAAATTCTTGTAAAATAAGATTATTAGAACAAAATTTCTTTTTACGGGAAATACTATCTCATTAAAAGTCTAACTTTTTAGTTCCATTAATCGTGAGATTTCCCATAGCTATATCTGCCTCTAATTCACAGCATCTCAGTTTTTTCTTAATATGTTTAGCTCCAGTTTCATTTAGCATCAAATCTAGGAAATTATGGTAAAGACCAATAAGATTGTCTGAAGCTAGCTTAAAATAGATATCATTCTGAGATATATTAATGCTTATAATCTCATACAATCCCTTGAGGGATTTTTTGATATTTTCGAAGTTTTTAATTGCTTGGTCGGTCGTATCCATCGTAGTCGGTTTTATCATTTTTTTAACCACCTTTTATTGTTCAATTAATTAAAAAAAGTAGGACTTTATAAATTTGGATTAATTTTTGATATTTGCGTTTTGCCATAACGAAAAAGATTTAACGAATAAAAAAATAAAAAGCTGTTTTTTAATTTTAAAGAAATGAGCAATTACACAAGATTCAGAAATCCTATTTTAAGCCTATAAGATTTCTTATTTAAACTATTAATATTTAAAATATAAAAGAAGAAGTTATATTATAATATCACTTTGAATGGAAATTCTTTTTCGGCTTCTCGCTCATCGAATTCAATTTCCCTTAGTTTTATCCTAACTTCGCGAGGAGCACTCGTTTGCTTTAAAATTTCCACAATATTTTCATGTAAATTTTTTAAATTATCCATGCCAATTTGACGGTAAATATTATTTTCCTGGAAATTTATATTCAAAATTTCACTTAATCCTGAAATGCACTCTCTAATATTATTATAACAACTGAATGCATCATCATCAACATTTTTTTGTTCGTTTTTTATCATTTTTTTACGAAACCTCGAAAAAATTTTCTTTCCTATG
>CAZRKO010000333.1:0-1896 GCA_964600445.1 uncultured archaeon | reverse complement strand
CGTAAAAGACATAGAAGTTTTGAATTCTGTCCTCAAAAATAGTATTGCAATAGAATACATTAAAGGGATTATAAAATTTGAGGATAGACCAAGAATTTTGCTCAATTTAAGTAAAATTCTAACTGATGACGAGTATTTATCCGTCCAACAAGAAAATTCAACTTAAGAAAAATTAATAAAAATAGAATAAAAAAGGAGTGATAAAATGTCAAATAATAAAAAACGAATAATGATAGTTGACGATGCTCAATTTACCCGTAATATGCTGAAAAAAATCATTTCTAAAACTGAGTTCTGTGAAGTCGTCGGTGAAGCGAAAAATGGAATTGAAGCAATTTCCCTATATAAGAAATTAAAACCAGATTTAGTTACTATGGATTTAGTAATGCCCCAACAAGGAGGAATTGAGACAACCGAAAAGCTATTAAAAATAGATCCTAAAGCAACGATCATAGTAGTGTCAGCATTAGGTCAGGAAGCGTTAGTACTTGAGGCAGCAAAAAAAGGTGCGAAGGATTTTATTCAAAAACCATTCAAGAATGAGCAAATTTTAGAGGTAATGGAGCGTACTTTAAAAACACTTAAACAAGCAAGCAAATAAGATAATCATTGAGGTGAAAATATGGCATCTAAAGAAGATATGGAACTTTTTTTAAGTGAAACAGAGGATTTAATTCAGAAAACAGAGGATGAGATACTTAAAATAGAAGAGAATCCAAATGATAGTTCTCCAATCCAAGAGCTTTTCTTCACATTCCATACATTAAAGGGTATTATAGCTATGGCCGGATTCGATAATGCTTCGAAATTTTGCCATCATATTGAAACTACATTAGATCATGCGAAGAAAAATAAGATTTCTGCAAATAAAATAGGAGATTTCATAAATGTACTACTTGAAAGTCTTGATATGCTTCGGACACTCTTAAATCGAGTTAAAAAGGGAGATATGACCGACATTGATAATAAATTCTTAATTGAAGTAAAAGAGAGCTTTGAAGTTTTAGAAAGTACGAATGACATAGCATTTATTAAACCTATTACTTCTAGTAAAATTGATCAAATTATTGCTAAAGGAGGTACCCATTTTTATAAAATTTATATTCTTATTCAAACCACCTGTGTTTTCAAAAAGGTAAGACTGTTCATTATATTTAGAGCATTAAATGAAATAGGGCAGATTTGTTCTAGTAATCCTGTTCTTGAGGTTATAGAAAGCGGAAAATCCAATCTAGATTTTGAGCTATATTATATTAGTTCCAAAAGTCCAAGTGAAATTACTCAGATTTTAGAAGAAATTTTAGAAATAGAAAACAAAGTTATTACTAAATTAGATCCCAAAGACTTTAAGAAAATTGTTTCTGATTTAAGTGCCACAGGAAAAAAAGTAAAGCAGAAAGCTCTTGAGGAAGTGTCATATGAAGAAGAAATCATTGATGGAAAAGTCAAAGATGTTTCAAGGATAGTAGATGGTTTTAAGGACACGAGCAGTAAAATTAGTAGTATAAAAGTCAACATTGAAGTATTAGAGCGGTTAATGAATTATTTTGGAGAACTCGTTATAACTAAGAATCAAATTAACCAGAAATTAGTTGAAAAGGAAGATAAGAAATTAAAAAAAGTTTTAGACAATTTGGATAAACGCTTTCTTGATATACAATAAATTCTATTTCGACTTAAACTTGTTAGAGTTGAATCGACATTTAATAAATATAAAAGACTCGTAAGGGATGTCGCAAGAGAAACTGGCAAAAAACTAAAGTTTATTTTAGAGGGTATGGACGTAGAAATTGATAGAAGGATTTTAGAAGAATTAAATTCTCCACTTGTCCATTTACTTAGAAATGCGATTTATCACGGCATAGAAAAATCCCAAGAGAGAAAAATCAAAAATAA
>CAZRKO010000332.1:0-1901 GCA_964600445.1 uncultured archaeon | reverse complement strand
GTGGATGCAGGAATATTCGTGGATAATCTTTTTGAGGAAGTTTTTATTAATAGTATTGATTATGATTTTTTTTTTAAGAGTTTAAATTATCTAAAAGATGCAGAGAGAAATGATTTATATGATAAAATAAAACTCTTTACATTGCTTCAAATGGTACCTGGAATTAATAAGACTATAGGTATTCAACATCAAGGTCAGTCACGCTTGAAAATTCCATTTATTAAAGCAATTCTTAAAGCGATGTCTGAAGAAGAATTAAAATGGAGTTCTCTTCTTTATTTTGCCACTCATTTCTATAATGTAATAAAAATTCAATTATTTGATCTTCCACAATTCTTAAATGGCTTCAAACTCAGAAAGAAAATTAAAATTGATGATTATCCTTTAGATTACTAATTTAAGGCTATTTTTGTTGTTCTTCTCAATATAGAAAAAAAATATGCAACTGCCTATTTTTTTTTTCTTAAATTTCAATCATGCTTCTATTTTCATAATTAAAATAACTTATATTGAGGTGGTTAAAAAATTAAAATGGTATGCGATATCTCGAATGTCGCTTTTTTCAATAAAAGAAATGATAAGCCAAAACTCGAAAATATTAATCTTTTGTTTGTATCAATACCGAGAGATATTGAGACAGTAGGAATTGCCGACTGCGCTCTTTATCATCAAATTGACAGCAAAAAACAGTATAAAACCAAATACTTAATTCCGAAGATAATATTTGAAGCACCTGCAGAAATTGAGGCTGATGATTTCATTTTATCCTATGCGAAGGAAAATAATGCTTTAATATTGTCCAATGACCGATATAGACAATATGATATCGTTTCTGAGGAATGGTTAAGAGAGCATCAAATACGATTCATGATAATAGAAAATCAGTTTTATTTCGAACAAAAATTTGTCAAGTTAGTTGAAGAAGTATCTAATGAAAATTTCTATGAATTAAACAAGGTTCTGAGAGAAAAACAGAGTATTGAGTGGTGAACAATCTTGAATAACCACTCGGAAAGTAAATTGAAGGTGTTTATTTAATGGATAAATTACCTGAATCAATTAACTATCATATTACCGAAAAATGTAATTATTGCTGCAAATTTTGTTTTGCTCGATATAAGAACCATAATAAAGAACTATCATTAAATGATTCTCTCAAGTTAATCAGGATTATAGCTGAGAATGGATGTAAAAAAATAAATTTCGCAGGAGGAGAACCTACTTTAATTAATCATTTACCAGAATTAATTATTCACTCTAAAAACTTAGGGTTATTTGTTTCAATGATATCAAATGGAACTTTTATCAATCAAAAATTTATGGAAAAATGTTCTGAAAAGCTGGATTTAATAGGATTGAGTATAGATTCACTAGATAATCATATTGAATTTAAATTAGGTCGAACACTCAGGTTAAATTCGAAAAATTATTCACATGTCCATTTAATTAAGCAAAAAATCAAACTAATTAAAGAATATGAAATTGCGATAAAAATAAATTCTATTGTCAATCCTTTGAATTGGGATGAAAATCTATCAGACTTCATCCATATTATCAATCCCATACGATGGAAGGTATTTGAGGTTCATTTTTTAAAAGGGATCAATGACAATTTCTTTATAGAATTTGGTAATTTAAAACCTTGGCAGTTTCAGTCATTCATTGAAAGGCATAGACAACTCAATCCAGTATTTGAGAGTAGCAAGATGATTTTAGATTCTTATTGCATGATAACTCCTGATGGCAGGTTTTATCAAGATACCAATCATCAACATCACTATAGTCAACCAATTTTGGATATTGGAATAAATGAAGCTTTCCAGCAAATTAATTATCAAGAAAATAAATATCGTAAAAGAGATGGGGAATATTTTAAAAAACTTTAAATTTTCTCACTCTAA
>CAZRKO010000331.1:0-1905 GCA_964600445.1 uncultured archaeon | reverse complement strand
AATATAAATGAAGCCGTTTTTGATAATATATATGAGGTAAATTATCGCGACGATGTTATTAGAATTGGAAATGAAGAGAGTTCGTTTGGATCCCGAAGCATTTATACCCATCAACAGGATTTACAAAAATTAAATATCCCAATTTATAGCTGGGCTTCTTGGTTGGATGCGAATTTTGCTGATGTTGTTGTCGAACGTTTTTTGAATTTAAGAAATCCCCAGATTGCTATAATTGGTGATTGGAATCATGGAGCCCATCTTCCAGCTAATCCATTTTATCCATCACGGACAGAGGTAATTCCTTCTCCGCATGAGCGTATTAAAACTGAAATTAGTTTCTTCAATAGAATTCTAAAAGGAGATTTTTCTGAAAAAATCTTATACTATTATACGATGGGTGAAGAAAGGTGGAAAAAATCACAAATATGGCCTCCTTTAGGACAATCTGTGCAAAGATGGTATTTTCAAGAAAATAACGGTTTAACTACAAATGAGCCTCAAGCGAAGGATGGAGCAGACGATTACAAGGTTAATTTTAGAGCAACTACCGGGTTATTAAATCGTTGGATGGCACCAGCAGGGCTACCAATTGATTATAGTAATAGAACAAAAGCAGATAAGAAACTACTCACCTATACGAGCGCTCCCTTGGAAAAGGATCTAGAAATTACGGGAAATCCCATAATTACATTATATCTGTCATCGACACATGAAGATGGAGCGGTTTTTATATATTTAGAAGATGTTGATGAGGCAGGCAACGTGACTTATATAACCGATGGAAATTTACGATTAATTCATAGAAAAATATCCTTAGAGGAACCTCCCTACAAGATACTGATTCCTTATCATACTTTCCTGAAAAAAGATGCTCTCCATCTTGTGCCAAATGAGATTTCAGAAATAAAATTTGGCTTACATGCGACATCTGTTTTGGTTAGGAAAGGTCATAGAATTCGTGTAGCAATTGCAGGGGCAGATAAAGAGGTTTTTATGCGATATCCTGCTGAAGGAAAACCCATTATTACAATTGAACGAAATAGCAAAAATCCATCATTTATTGAAATTCCATTTATCGAAAGAAAGTAAAAATGAAAAAAAAATAATTAAAGAGAAAAAGGTGTGAAAATGGAAGATTTATTACCAAAATTAAGTGATTCTTTAAAGAATGCCATAGAAATTACAGAAAATGAGAATCAATTATCAATTGAATTGAAAGTAAAAAAAGAGGATTTCATTCCTGGAGATTTAGGGGCGCCAAATGAAATAAGAGAGATGATTAGAATCTTTGGAGGAGTAACACCAGAGATACCCATCGACATTGATGTGAATGAAAATTCTAAAACCGTCTCATTGAAGCTACAAAATAAAGAAGATTATGATATAATACGTACTGCTATGAAAACTATTTGGGAACGAGCAGCCGAATTGTTACAAAAAGCATTTAAGGCGGAACCCGGAAAAACTGAGGGATTCAGAGCTCTTGGCGACTTCGAGGAGAATTATTAAATAAAAATTCTTTTATGGTCCACCATACTACTATGTTGATGATTCTATAACGTTATTGAACATAACTTCTAATTTTTCATAGATTTCTAATTTAAAGTCAATGCCTATTTTAAAAATTAAAAGGGATATCATCTGTTTTTCTAAATATGGATTTATATTAAGACCATGAAATTCATCGAGTAGGACGGACCAATTAGATTCATCCGAAACACTCATACCACATAATACTACTTTCTTTGTTCCTATTTCTTGAACTATATTATGAATTATTTCTATCCACTTAATACTGACATGTTCTTTCTTTCGAATATCAAAAATACAGAATACTGCGTCAGAGTTAGAGATATTCATTGTATTAAATGTGTAACTTCTTAATATTAAACCGTTGGCATAATG
>CAZRKO010000330.1:0-1920 GCA_964600445.1 uncultured archaeon | reverse complement strand
AACGGGAATATTGATCTAGAAATTGAAATTGGAAACATTGCTTATCTTTACACCTTAGACCATATTGACTATGAAAATTTTAGCGGAGATGGGCAATTGATAAATGAGATTAAAAAAATCTGGCAGTTGGAGAATAATTTTGATACTAAAACTAAATCATATATTCTTGTTGTTAAAATAGTTAAATTAACCCAGAAAGAAGTATCTCATCCTGTGACTAAATTATCTCAAGTTATTGATCAAGAGATTGGAATTGGAATTTCTCCTTCAAATATTTGCGAGGATTTGTTAAATATTCTTACTAGTTACTCACATTCATGGTTTAAATTAATTAAACAATTATCAATAACAGATCAAAACGAGGAATTTTCAGTTATCAAAACAGACTGTAAAAACATTGCCCCTAATAAACAAGGAGAAGATTTATCTCTTAATTTAACAACGATATGTAGTTTAAGAGAAGATCAATTTTATTTAATACAAAAATCTTTAGTGAGATTGAACCAATCTTTAAAAAGTGTTGATATTGATATAGAATTAGGTTTGATACTCTTAGTTTCCACAATAGAAAATCTATCTCGTAAATACGGAGAAGTAGAAGAAGTTTTTAATGAAGATCTTGAATTCTTTTCAAAATTAAAGAATATTTTAAATAATCAAAAGTATGCGGAAAATCTAGCAGGGCAAATTGCTGATGAACTATTTAATGAGATTGGAAACTCATATGTTAAAATCTCTTTTCTTAAAGCTAAAGCAAAATTCAAAAATTTCTGCTTAATATATACATCTCCAAATTTAAAAAATGAAAAATTTGAGGAAATGATAAAAAACCTTTATGATCTTCGAAGTAAAATTTTACATGCGGGAAAAATCTTAGATGTGGGCTCCAGAAACGATATAATTTTGTATAATCAACATACAAAAGGAGGAAATGTTAAGAATTATTTAGATAGTAAGGGAAAGTTTGCGGAGCTTGTTAGAATACCCTCTTATAATGATATTTTGAAGATTATGGATAATATTCTAAGAAATTTTATTCATTTTCTTTTTTCTGTTAAAGATTCTGAGGATGATAAAAAATTATAT
Source organism: uncultured archaeon (assembly GCA_964600445.1). Classification (GTDB taxonomy): domain Archaea; phylum Asgardarchaeota; class Lokiarchaeia; order Sigyniarchaeales; family SOKP01; genus LW40-45. The sequence continues at coordinate 834 of CAZRKO010000330.1, read as the reverse complement.
AAGAAGAGCGATATAGTTAAGCGAAATATGGTAGTGGCTTCAATTAATAAAGACGGTTATAAACCAGGTTCTGTAGTAAACTTAAATACAGATTTTTATAAAAAAGTTGATTTTATCGAACTCACTAGAATTAAACATAAAATAAGAGAAATTGAAGATTTAATCAATAAAAATAATCAAGAGGAGGTTTCAGGCAAATTAGAGTTAATCTTAGCCCATCAAGACTTTTCAATGGAGTTTTATTTCTTTCGATGTGCTTGTTATTTAAAAATTAAATATTTGCACGATTTGGGTGATTTTAAAGGTTGTCTTCAAATATTTGAGGATTATCAAATTATGGAAATTAATGAAGAAAATCTCTTGTACTTTAATTATCAGGCATATTGTCAAGCAAAATTAGAAAAATTTCAAGATGCTCATAAGATTATCGATGAGATCCTAATAAAGGCTACTGAAGATGAATTAAAAGCTTGTTTTCTTGATTCTAAAGGAGAATTTTACCATTTAGCAGGTGATTATCAAAATGCGATTACATTTTATAATAAATCTTTGGAATATAAACAAGATCCATCTTATACTTTTCATAAAGAAACACTTAAGAAATTGAATGAATGTCAAAAACAATTAAACTAACTCCCCCGTGGTGCCCCTTCCTATAAAGTAGGTGGGCGATATATGAGATAAGATTTTTTATTTAAATACTCAAGAAATTATGTAGTTTTAAATCGTTATATCAAAATATATAAGTAAAAAAGGAAGTGATCGGTTTGAGATTAGAGGGAGAAGAAACCTTTTTTGGTGAAAGTATTGACACAACAGAAGAATTTGTCGAAG
>CAZRKO010000329.1:0-1927 GCA_964600445.1 uncultured archaeon | reverse complement strand
TTAAGAAAAACAACGCAGTTAATGCCCCTTGAGGGACAGCAGCGGCTTCCTCATAGGTCATATTGATCGGTTTTAGTGCCAACGCCCCGTCTTCTGGCAGACATATGTACTCAACATATGCACCTAAACTCCCGGTAAATCCAAAAACTTGGTCACCTTTCCTGAATAGATTTATATCTTTGCCTACGGCTTCAATTTCCCCGGCTAGCTCAGTCCCTAGTATAGGTTGTCTTGGTTTTCTGAGACCAGACGCTAATCTATTTAAAAGCCCGAATCCAGTAGGGGCTGTGCAACTTCGCACCCAACAGTCGTATAAAGTTACTGTTGTCGCATAGACTTTAATCAAAACTTCATTGTCCTTCGGAGTAGGTTTTTCTATCTCTTTGAGCTGAAGAACCTCCGGAGGTCCGTATTTTGTGTATACAATTGCTTTCATAAAATTGTCCTGCCTCAAATCAGCAGAATCCTCTTTTTTTATTATATATTGGGTAATTTTTTATCACCTATTTTTTATTTAGTTTTATTATTAATTTTAATACAGATTGGGGCTCTAATAAGAGTATGTTCACTAATATAGAAAAAAATTAACAATGGAGGCTTATAGTCATTAAATAGTTAGAACGGTAATTTATCATCGAAATTATAAAATCTTAAAATAAAAAATTAATCTAAAATATCAATAAACTTCACATTTTTACACTGAAATGGATATGAATTGATACAAAAATTACCAAAATTTTTCCTATTTGGTTGAGATTTGGGTTTGGAATTTAAATTACTATATCATTTAGTTCTAAGTAATTGGTCTACCCAACAATCATAATACTTTGCAGATAGATAAATATGTGGAACTACATCCTTGAATCCTTCGGTTTGTAGTTCTTCTTGAATTTTTTGCGTCCCTTTAGAAGATTTTGTCCATACGTGCATTGTTAAAAAGTTTGGAATATTACTATAGGTTTGGCAATAAGCAGTATTCTGGGAATGTTTCTGATTAAGATACTGAATTGTAGAATTGATATCGGTTCCTTCGTTTAAATTAATATGAAAAACTGTATTAAAATTATTTTCTGATAACGGAGCCCATTCGATGGTAAATGTAGCTAACTTGTTCTCAATCATTCGATCTAATCGCTTTTTAACAGTTTTTGCGGAGATCCCTACATCATCTGCAATATCTGTTATCGGCTTCCTTGAATCTCTATTTAGACTCTTTAAAATTTTATAATCAATACTTGTAAGAGGTTCTGGTGTTGTCATGTAAGGCACATTTATAAATCCTATAATTGGCTCACTAATCTGACCCGTTTTTGAGACGTAAATAGTAAAATCTTGAAGCTCTGATATATTTCTTACGTAAGCGGGAATAATAATGTATTTGCCTCCTGTTATAGCAATAACATAAATATTCTCATGCTGTCCTAGTTCTTTACTCACTGCATCCATTGATCTTGCATTAGAAGTGCCATAAATCACAACCCATAGACAATTTAATGCTAAAACACTTGGTCTTGCAATAAAAGCAAGGATATCCTCATTGTCTACAAGATTTTTTACACGTTTATGTATAGCGCTGACTGTCATGTTGGTAATTTCCGCTAATTTCCTATATGTCAAGCGAGAGTTTTCTCTTAGTTTTCTAATAATGATTAAGTCAATTTCATCCATAATTTGATAGAAATTAATAGTTTTTATTAATTATAATTTTCTCATCAAATTTATGTGAATTTAAATTATTAAATTATTTGGTTCTAAGTAATTGATCTACCCAACACTCATAATGGTTTCCTGATAATATTTTATGTGGTATTTCGATTAGATCGAATGATTGAGATTAAAAATCGACTTTCCACTTCCACTAATTCCAGTTATGACTACTAATTTATTTCTTGGAATTACAACATCTATGTTTTTTAAGTTGTTTTGC
>CAZRKO010000328.1:0-1929 GCA_964600445.1 uncultured archaeon | reverse complement strand
GCTGCGGATACCTATTTTACAATTCTAAGAACTTATGATGTATGTATCTAATAATTTTCCCCGAGGGCCAAAGAGGGCATTTTAGCAATCAAGCAGAGTTTTGTAAGAGCGTGAGAGAATATCTTAAGAAGAAAAGTAATAAGTGGGTAAATCTAAAGTGCTACTTTACCACCTCGAAGAATGTAAATAAAGCGTTTTAGCAACTATATGGCATAAAATAAATGAGGTAATTAAGAGTTTTTTCTGAAACCTGCTATAGTAATTAAAGTAACCTCTTTTCGACTTAAATGGTTTTTCAGGTCTGTTAAAATAGCATTCTGGGCAATAAATAGAAATCATGAAATCATTCCATAATTCTTTAGCCCTCTCTACTTTAATAGAAGGATTATCTCTTAAAAACTCTGAAAAAAAAATTAATTTTCTGCAATCAGCACATTTTTTATAATGTGAATTTTCTCTAATCATTTTAATAATCAAAATGCATATGTTTAAGTAGATACCATTTGATCTTCATAATTAAAAAGTATTAGAGTCATAAGGTTTTCCAATGATTGATCCAATTAACCTTTCAAAAATAACGGAAAACCAAGTAAGGCGAGATAACGCTAAAAGATATTATAGATTCCGGAAAACTCGGTTTTATGGAGGGTGTGCTACTGCTGACTGCTTAGGGTGTAATCTAAGATGTGTGTATTGTTGGGCGCAGAAAAAAGTATGGAAACCAAATAAATATGGTCAATTTTATACACCAAAACAAATTTGTCAACGATTAATTTCCATGAACCTCCCATTAGTAAGAATAAGTGGGGGTGAACCTACAATTTTCAAAAATCATTTGCTTGAATTGCTAGCATTGATTCCGCAAAACACTACATTCATTCTTGAAACCAATGGAATTTTGCTTGATAAAGAATATGTTAAAGAATTAAGTAAATTCGAAAATCTATATGTAAGAGTTTCTTTGAAAGGTGTCGATGAGCACACATTCGAACAAATTACAAGTGCGGACGGTAAGTTTTTCCAGGATCAATTAACCGCTTTAGAGCTTCTGAAAAGGTATGGTATTAGTCATAGAGCAACAATTCTCTATAATCTATTCACTGACAACCAAATTCAGAACCTCCAAATTCCTAATATTGAATATGAAACTCTCATAAAATATCCATTTGTTATGAAAAATTTAACTAAAAAAGGGATTGAGATTAAAAGATTTTTATAAAACAATTTTAATATAAAAATATAAAATTGGGAGATAATGAATTTAATCTAGAGAAATCATCTATGAGAAATTTATAGATTATAGAATTAAAATCAATATAATTCGCTCCAATAGCTCCATAAGGAAGGATGTGAGCTCCATCTCTAGTTAATAACGCATTTGAATATATTTCGTTTGCTTCTCCTCTTCTCTCTATAGAGCTTTTCCCGTATAGTGTATCCCGTGAAAAACTTTGAAAGCTGACTTGAATTTCAATATCTTTGAATTGGAATGTGAGTATTCTTGGCATTTCTCATTTCTAATTTTCTTTAATCCTTTTCTTTCATTTCTTTTCCACAGCATATGAGAGTAGGACATTTTGGATCTGCTACAGGCTTTTTGATAATCTTTACCTCAGCCCCACACATCTCACAAACATATGTTTTGCCTTCAATAACCATTTTATTCACCTCAGGTTATTTCGCTTTATTAGAAATTTAACTTTATTTCTTTCTTTTCCATTCTTGGAATCCTTTAGTTAATTTACCGCAGTGAATTGCGTTTTTTCCAGTTTCTTCTTTATATTGCTCTTGTAAGGATTCAAGTTTAGGATTTCCTTCTGCTTTTTTCTTTGCCATTTTCTAATCACCTATTATTCTTTAATTATTTTAGATTTTTTTTTTTCTAATATTACAATATTTTTTTAAATCTTTAATTCTCTATTTTTTTTT
>CAZRKO010000327.1:0-1934 GCA_964600445.1 uncultured archaeon | reverse complement strand
AAAGTTAATTATTGAACCCTCTCTATTTAATACAAAAACAGCCACTAAATCCTTTCCAACTTCTTGTCTATACCATTTTAATAAAGCTTCAAGTCGTTCCCTGTCATATGACATTATAATCTTTCTGTAATCACTTTTTTTTCTAAGAACTATAAAAAATAGCTGAACTTATATCAATAGATGAAATTCCCTTTTATCAATATTTCTAAAAACATAGGCAGTGGACACATTTTTAAAATTTAAAAAGTTATATGGCAATATATTAGATAATTGAATTTAATGTCTAAAATTTGATATAATGAGGGTTAATAAATGGAAATAATTGATTTAGAAGAAAAATATAAAGAAACATACTTAGTATGCCTTGAGGATTGGTCGGATGAAATGAAAGAGGCAGGCGACCATAAAAAGAATTGGTATAACGAAATGAAGAATAAAGGTCTCGGAGTAAAGCTGGCACTTGAAAATGAGAAAGTTGTGGGGATGATCCAATATTTACCTATTGAATATTCATTTGCAGAAGGTCAAAACCTCTATTTAATCACGTGTATTTGGGTGCACGGCTATAAAGAGGGAATAGGTGATTTTCAAAAAAAAGGTATAGGAAAAGCTTTACTTCAAGCTGCGGAAAATGATGCAAAATCCAAAGGTGCTAAGGGAATAGCTGCATGGGGATTATCATTACCTTTCTGGATGAAAGCAAAGTGGTTCAAGAAGCAAGGATACGCTAAAGTAGATAAAGAGGGGATGCGAGTCCTTTTATGGAAACCTTTCACAGATGATGCTATTCCCCCAAAATGGATTAAACAAAAGAAAAGCCCCGAATCAATTCAAGGAAAGGTAAAAGTATCAGCGTTTATTAACGGATGGTGTCCCTCTCAGAATATCGTATTCGAAAGGGCAAAAAGGGCCGCAAAGGAGCTTGGAGATAAGGTCGTATTTGAGGAGATTAATACAAATAACAGAGAGGTATTCTTAAAGTGGGGGATTTCCGATGCCTTATTTATAGATGGTAAGGAAATGAGAACAGGCCCTCCTCCGTCTTATGAAAAAATAAAAAAACATATTGCAAAGAGAGTAAAAAGGTTGTTATAAAACAAGATAAAATTTATACTAATATATGCATTAAAATTTAATGTATATGATATATCTAAAATCAATTGAAATTTTTGAATAAACTTTATTAGATTACAAGGACAATAAAAAATTATTAGTCAATAGGTGGTAAACAATAATCGATTGGTCTAAAGCCCAGTCAAACCCAAAATCAAAACAAAAGGTATCAGGAAGGGATCTTTTAGATTTAAGGGCTAAAATAAATGATTTGGAAAAAAATCTTGCTCAAAAAAGAAGAGAGATAAAGGCTCTGAATGATAGAATCACATCTACAGCAACTAACTTGGATTTAGGTTTAAATAAGGCAGAAGAAAGGAATAGAGAATTTGCAATTCGAGATAACGCATCAAATGAGAAAATAACATTTTTAGAAAAGACAATTTTAAACAGAGATAAAGAAATAGAAATACTCAAAAAGGATATAGAACAACGAAATAATCAAATTAAAGATTTTAAAAGATTAGAGCTTCAAATCATCAATAAAGACAAAGATATTGATCATTTAAAGACCATTATAGAGCAAGAAAATAAGCAAAATGAAATCAACAAAAGAGATTTTACACAACAACTTCTAAATAAGGATTTAGATATTGAAAAAATTAAAGAAATATTAGAACAGATCAAAAAACAACTTGAAACTAATGAAAATATAATCCATAAGAAGGATTCAGAAATCGATAAGCTTGAAAATGAATTTGAGGCTAAAACTAAACAATTAAATGAGATCACAACCAAATTTAGGGAACTCGATTCAAAGCTTTCTAAAGAAATTCAATTAACATCGAAACTCATTAAAAAGATTGAGAAGTTAATGCATC
>CAZRKO010000326.1:0-1934 GCA_964600445.1 uncultured archaeon | reverse complement strand
AAATTTCTGCTGAAAATGAGGTTAAAAGCGAATTTGATCCTAAAATTAAAGATACTGAATCAATTTTAAGTGCTGAAGAGGAAAAATTTAATGAAGCTGTGGCAAAGATAGCTGAATGGAATATAAAAAAGAAAGAATTAAAGGGCTCTATAAAAGCTTTAAAAAAAGAATTAACTTTATTAACTAAAGAAAAATCAAAAAAAATACGTATGAAATTGAAAGAAATTGATGGAGAGTTAAAGCAAAAGATTAAAAATATTAATATAGAAATAAAAGAACTACAGAAAAAATTAACTGCTTTAAAAAAAGCCCCCTCTACATGAAGATAAGCTAAACTCTTAATCTCTTTTTTTACTTAGATGATCATTTAAATGGTCAAATGCTTTATTTAACTAGAAACTATCCTAAAAATTATCTTAAATAATTCCTCTATATTCCATAGACTTTTTAGACATTTGAATTTAACAGAATCGAATGATTAAATTTTTCTGGGATATACTCTAAAACCATAGTTAAATTTATTAGAGTGAATTTTCTTTTAAATAGACAGAAGATAAAAATATTGAGATTTAAATAAATTAGAGTAATAAGACAATTAGAAAGAGACATGAAGAAGTATCAAGAGCGCTTAGATTCAAAAGAAAATATAGAATCTCCATGTTGCGAAGATCCTCAGATTCAATTTAGAGATGGCAATAAAGTATGTTTGAATTGTGGAATGGTTTATGGGATTCAATTAGTTGATGATGAAAGAAAAGCTTATAATGTTGATGAAATAAACAAAAGGAAACATACGGAACCCACATGGAGAAAATTTGGACCACGGACCATCTTAACACCAAATAAATTAGATTCTAAAGGACACTCATTTCTCATTGATAAAAGAGCTTTATTCTCACGTTTATCGAAAATTCAAAATTCTTTAATCTCAGGAGTAGAACGAAATTTTTGGGGAGCCAAACCTAAAATGAAACAACTTGTCTTGAAATTAAATATCCCTAATTATATTTATGAGATTGCTTGGAGAATTTATACTAGGGTAGCTAAAATGAAATTAACGATGGGGCGATCTATTGATGGATTTATAGCCGCCTCGGTATATGCGGCGATCAGAATCCATGGATTCCCAAGACTATTAGAAGAAGTTAGCGACTTAGCGATGGTTCCTCGTAAAACAGTAGTTCGCTCGTTAGGACTACTTGTTAAAGAAATTTTGCCTGCATTAAATCTTAATTATAAACCCATAACTCCCGAACAACTAGTATTTAAATTTGGAAATGAATTAGCACTTCCCATGGAAACTCAAAAAGAAGCATTACATATCCTCATTGAGACTTCTAAAAAGGGGCTCTCGCACATAGGAAAAGATCCTAAAGGTTTTGCCGCTTCTGCAATTTATATGGCAGCAATTTTAACTAAGCATCGAAAAACTCAAGCAGAAATCTCAGAAATATCAAAAATAACAGAAGTAACCTTAAGAACTCGGACAAAAGAGATTAAAAGTAGATTAAATTTTTAACTTATTTCCTAGGATTTTATTCTTTTTAAGATTAAGATAAGTAGAGTTTTATCGTCGCATAAATACAATTAATACTTTTATCAAATTTTTGAATTTTCTATATCTCTCTTAATTATGTAAATTATACTTTTTTGTTATCTTCCAATTAAATAGAAAAACTTTTAATTTTAATTAAAAAATGAGCTTATAAGCGAATCCGAATTTAAAGCTAATGAAGAAATTACCTATTGCTAATAAGATTAATTCTTTAGTTCGACAAAATGTTGAGAAAGGCGGACCTGTTTTCATGAAATATTGTAATATGCATAACAAGGCTATCTTGAAATCCTCTTTAAAATATGCTTCCGGCTCTTTTGCTAGCCAATACCTCTTTTTGTGAAGAAATAAATTCGCAATTATCCAGAAGTTGTAAAGC
>CAZRKO010000325.1:0-1943 GCA_964600445.1 uncultured archaeon | reverse complement strand
TATCTCGTTTAAATGTTCTTCTTTCCGGGATATTTGGTAGTTTTTCTACTAATTTTTAATCTTTTTTCATTATTATAGATATGCAAAATAATATCACGCATTCGTATTGTTTCCATACATGATCCGTCTAAATTTTGTAAATGTTTCTTAGCTGCAACCCTTGCACCACGATCGTCTGAAATAAAATATCCAAAGCTCTTTGCATATGCCATTGCCATAGATTTTACTTCACCAGCATTCCGATCCCTTTTCTTGAATAAATCGACATCCATTTCACTTGCTAGAAGATTCATTGTAAAATTATACTCTATAGATTCATCCTGGTTTAAACTCGATTCATTCATTACAATAATTTCTTTATCACTATTTTTCATTTTGTAAGAAAAATTTGTCTTACGAAATTCTACTGATCCCATCTTTCGAAGTTGTTCTTTCACCCTTCTCCTGAATTCCAATGCGTATTTCACACATTCTTCGAGTTGGTCATCATTGAATATACCGTCAGGAAATAATAGTTTTAAAAGACCTGATGTAATAGCACGTACACGGATTTTATCACGTTGATCTAATTCTGGACCCCACTCAACATTGTTTTCGATTAATGAGTAAAATGATTTATTTCGAAGAACTTGGAAATATTCAGCAATTATGTCAACTATGAGACCGAAATTAACGGCAAACATTTCTGAGGTGAACCTCGGTAGTTCCCATCCAGGTAAATACATGTGGAAGCGATCTAAAAATGCTAGATCTTGCATTTCATATGGGAAGGGAACAAATAAATGAGAAGTTTGGACAGCAGTTTGTATATCAACATCCATATTTCCAATAAAAACTAATGATGCCTTGCCTGTGAATTCTCCTTTCCCGCGCGAAAACGAACCAGATTCCATATAATCCTTAAATATCTGGATTGCTGTCGTATCAGAAAATTTACCTAATCCTGCAACCTCATCAAAAGCAACCAAATCAAAATAAGTTACAAGTCCAGGTTTACCAGTTCCAACATTTGAAACAAATAAATTAGCAATAGAAGTTTGACCACCACTGATTAAAATGCTATGTGGAGATAATTCTCTATAGCAAAACGATTTGCCTGTAGATCTAGGCCCAAATTCTACAAAATTAATATTTCGCTCAATAAAAGAAACAAATCGAGATAGTAATAACATTTGTTGACGTTCACTGAATTTTGTTGGTTCAAGTCCAACAGAACGTAGAAGTAAAAATATCCATTCCTCTTTTGTGAAATTTTTTCTCTCTGAAATAATTTTTTCTACTAAATTTGAACTCAATTGAACAGGTTGGAATGATTTTAAATAAAAAGGTTCAATAGCCCCTTTTCTAGATAAAGTTGGATCATAACCAATTTCATTAATCCCCCAAACTCCATCTAAGAGCATTCTTTCATTTTTTCTAACTAATTCATCTTCTATATGTAGATAATTTAAGTTTAAACCAGTTAATATTCCCCAGTATTTATCTTCTGAAGGTAAAAGACGTATTTTCAACCGATCTAATATTTTAAATGAACCTATTTCTCGTATTTTATGTTTAATTACTTCCGTTTTTTCTGGATTTAAATAATGAACTTCTAGTGTTTCTTTTACTTTTGATAACCCGGCATTAATTACATCCTCATTCGGATTTGAACAATATTTACCAAGTAAAAACTCTAAAACATAAGTCGGGACAGGATAAGCTCCTTTTAATTTTGCTGCTAAATCTTTCCGAACAATCATACCAGGAAAATAATTTAGCAATTTCTTATCAAGTTCATCAAGTTCCATATTTATTATTTATCACTTCTTTGTAATTAATGTTTTTAGATTATTTTAGAAAAGATTTTCTGAGCCATAAATTGACGGTTCAGTAACTTGGAATTTCTTAGTTTTAATTATTTCGTTTTCAGAGTTTTTAATTTGAACTTCTATTGAATTTAT
>CAZRKO010000324.1:0-1943 GCA_964600445.1 uncultured archaeon | reverse complement strand
TTCTAAAGAAAAAATTAAAGAAATTACTTCAAACCTAGGAATTTATAATTTCTTTCACTTCTTCATCCTGTTTTAACATCTCCTGATTTTGATCGATATAACTAACAACTGGCGTTATTATGAAACCTTTTGGCGTTAAATGATCATCAAGGCAGCCTAATAAATTGATATTATTTCTTGGAATACCTAATTCTTCTTCTGTTTCTCTAATGGCGGTATCTATATATGTTTTATCAAGTTCAGGATCAAATTTCCCGCCGGGAAAAGACATTTCTCCGGCATGTTTATCAGTTTTTCTTTTCGTTCGGCGGATTAAAACCAGATCATAAGGTTTATCTTTATAAGGGATGATTAAAAAGGTTACGGCCGAATTTACAAAAGGATCTTCTCCCATGGTTAATCTATTTGGCGAATTAAGATCTTTCAATTTACTTCTTATTAAAATCTCGTTAAAAATTAAGTTCGAAGATTCCATGATATCAATTTATTTTAAGTTTTCGGTAAAATCATTTCTATTTATTAAAAAATCTTTCAAATCTTTAATTTCATTAATATTAAAACGCCGTATTCCTAGTTTTGACAATTTTAAATCGTAAACCAATTCAATAAAGCTTACAATCATGTAAGCAGTAGCTCCCCAAATAGTATACGTTTTATTGGTGATCTTATCCTTATAATTAAAATAAAACACCGGTAATTTATTTCCTGCAATTTCAAAGGTTTGCTCTCTAAAATGTTTTTTACCCACAAAAAAACTGATAGGGACTTTTACGATTGCTTGAACCTCTCTCTCTTCTCTTATCATTTCTTGGTCTCTATTAGTAGTCCCGATATATGGAGTAATTATGTATTGGGACATTGTAGGGAAATCATGAAGACACCCCAAAATTTTTACACTCTCTCTTGGAACACCAATTTCTTCTTCAGTTTCTCTAAGCGCGGTGTCTTCTAAAGTTCTATCATGTTTAATGTCGAATTTCCCTCCCGGAAATGACATCTCTCCCCGATGTTTTACACCTTTATTGGTACGGTGAATAACGACTAATTCATAGGGTTTATCGGCATGGGGTATTATTGTAAATAAAACCGCCGAAGGTGTAAAAAATCCATCTTTTATCTTAATTCTTTCCGGAGAGTCATAGGAAAATAGTTTAGTTTTTATTAAATCTTCGTTGAATTCTAAGTCTAGATTTTCCATTAGCTTTAGAAAAAATTTTAAGATATAAAAGATTTTAAAATCACAAATATTCTATTTGTAATAAAATTTTTAGTTAATTTAGAAAATGAAACTCCCGAAAGAACTTAGAGAGAAGAGAGATCTTAGCGGAACAGCAAGTAAAGCAAAACTTTGTTCAGTAAAAGAATGTGGAGAATCCGCTATTCGGTCTCTTAGTGAAAATAAATGGTCGAAGTTCGTCGATAAAGCGAAGTTACAAGTTGATGAAAATAAAAAACATAAAATATACCTATGTAAAACTCACTATAAAGATGTCAATAAATTGAGAAAATCTGAAGAAAAGGTTTATATGAAGAAGGGATTTCTTGATAATTCACAAACTGGTAAAAGAGGAAAGTGGGATTAGTAGGTATTAATTGTTTTTAAATAGAAAATAAGAAATGAGCTAACTCTTAGTCTATCTGAGCAATTTCCTCATAAAAAGGCTCTATTAGAAAAATCTGCCCCTCAATTATTCCTATAGTTAATAAAGACAAGGCTATAATTAAAATCATGACAGCAATTAGTTTCTTTCTCATCTTTATCAAATTTTAAAATAATAGAATACAAATAAAATTATTCTTTATTTTTTCTTCTTTTTTGTTAAATCTTCTAAGGTCTTAATTTTTGAAAGCATTTTATTAAGTTTAAGTTCAAATTCACTATCATTTTCTTTATATTCTTCTTCTGAAATTTCTTTTGAAGAAAACCTTGCTTTATTAAATTT
>CAZRKO010000323.1:0-1995 GCA_964600445.1 uncultured archaeon | reverse complement strand
GCGGAGATTACACATTTATTTGATAAATCTTCTGACATTTTATTTTTTCACTTTTTAAAAATTTTATGGATTAATTAATTGATTGATTAAAAATAGCATTTTTTTCTATTTAAATTTTTAAAACTATTGAAACCGAAACCAAAAAAATAAGCAGCGAAATTTGAAATATTCTAAAAGTTAACACGCTTGTCTAAACATTAGTAAGCATAGATAATTTGAATTCTATACCACATCGTCCAAATAAAAACTTTAAATATGACGTACAATCATTTTACGTAATTCAATAATCTATATAAAATAATTAAAGTAAAAATGTGAGAATTTTGTTAGAGGATAAAGTAGCAATTGTTGGAGTAGCGCAAACTAAGTATGAAGCCGATAAAATAGATCAAACTTATATGGAACTAGATTTTGAGGTTGTAAAAAAATTACATAATGCTTTAGGAATAACTCCTGATGACGTTGGTAGTGTTATAACTAGCTCTAATGATTTCAATGATGGGCGAACAATTGCAAATATGGCAATTCAGGATGCTGTAGGCTCAGTTCGAAAATCTGAATCTAGAGTATCTGGTGATGGTGCTTTTGCATACGTATATGCTGCAATGAGAATACTTTCCCAGGAATATGACACAGTCATGGTTGTTTCGCACTCTAAATGCTCAGAAGGTGATCAATTCCTAATAAACAATTCCATTTTTGATCCTTATTATCAAAGACATTTAGGACTTGATCAAATTTCTTCTGCAGGACTAATGGCAAATATGTACATGAGTAAATATGGAATTAGTGAAGAACAGGCTGCAAAAGTAGTTGTAAAAAATCGAAAAAATGGCGTCAATAATCCATATGCTCATCTACAAAAAGAAGTATCTATTGATGAGGTGTTAAATTCGCCAATGTTGGCATATCCTTTGAAAGAGCTCGATTTTCCGCCCTATAGTGATGGGGCAGTTGCGATGCTTCTCACCAATAAGGAGAATGCTAAAAAATATACTGATACACCTGTATGGTTAAAAGGATATGCAAGCTGTACTGATGCCTATTATCTTGGACATCGAACCATGACTGATCTAATAGGTTTAGAGCTCGCCGCAAAAGAAGCATATAAAATGGCGGGCATTAACGATCCGGTCAAGGATCTAGATGTAGCAGAAGTTTCTGACGCATTTTCTGCTCACGAACTTATGATTTATGAAGCCTTAGGTTTCTGTGAGAAAGGAGGAGGGGGAAAATTTATTGATAGTGGAGAATCACAAATAGATGGCTCAATTCCAGTCAACCCCTCGGGAGGAGTATTGTCCAGCAATGTCGCTATGGCTAATGGGTTGGTTCGCGTAGCAGAGATCGCCTCACAACTGACGGGTAAAGCAGAAAGGCGGCAAATATCAGGTGCAAAAACAGGATTAGCGTATGGTATGAATGGAATATGTTCACAAGGAAATTGTGTATTAATTTTTGGAGGTGAATAAAAAGTGCCAAGACATGATGTAGCAGTAGTTGGAATAGGACAAACTAAATTTAGAAGCAAGCGAAGAGATGTAAATATTCCTGAAATGATTTATGAAGCTGTTAAGATGGCTCTTGATGATGCACAAATGGAACCTAAAGACATAGATGCTATATTAATAGGAAATATGGACCATTTTGAAGGCGTCAACTTTTCCGAGCTCTGGTGTGGTATTGATGCAGCGCCTGGATTTCTTAAACCCGTTGTAAAAATAGCTACGGGAGGTACTACAGGCTCTTCATTAGGTATATGTGGTTATTATAATGTTGCGTCTGGAATATATAAAAATGTCCTCGTTGTTGGATGGGAAAAACTCAATGAGGGTGGTGCTACAACCGGAATAATCACAGCATTTGATCCAGTATGGGAAAGACCTTCATTAGCAGGCGCATTAGGACCGCTTGCTCTCATGGCAAATATATATGCTTCGAGATACGGAATTACAGCAGAGCAAGCAGCAAAAGTGACAGTAAAAAATCGCAGCA
>CAZRKO010000322.1:0-2002 GCA_964600445.1 uncultured archaeon | reverse complement strand
CTTAACACAAATACTGCTTATTTCGCTTATACTACAGATTTTACTTATTGTCCTCATTGCAGAAAAATGTTTCGAGGTGGGACATTTACTTGTCCTCAATGTGACTCAAGTGATGTGAAGGTGTATTCTCGGATTACAGGATATTATAGTGAAGTAAATAGATATAATGCAGGCAAGGTTGCGGAATGGAAAGCACGTAAAAGAGAAAATCTTTTCTTTTAATATTTTTTAAAGTTTGTAAGAATTATATAAAAATATCATCATGAATATAGGCGGAATAATTGATATTTCTACAAAAGATATTCCAAATAAAGCAGCCATGGTTATTTTTACTAAAGGTTGTAATTTTAATTGTGAATTTTGCCATAACAAGTACTTATTAAAAAATAACATTGGTGAACCAATTAAAGTAAAAGATTTAATTAAAATAATAAGTAAGAACTCGTTAGTTAATAGTTTAAGTATTACAGGGGGAGAACCAACACTTCAAAATGATTTAATAGATTTATGTAAAGAAATTACTAAGTTAGGGAAATACATCAGCATAGATACAAATGGTTCTAATTCTGAAGCCATTAAACAATTAATTCCATATATTAATAGAGTTGCCTTAGATATAAAAGCACCTTTAATCCAAAATCATTTAGAGAGAGTCATTAAGCAAAAAATAAGTCCTACATTAATCATTAAGACCTTTCTTATGTTAAAAAACATTAAGACAATCGATTTTGAAATTAGAACTACTTATGCTGAAAAATTATTGAATCCAAAGGATATTCATGAAATAATTTCATTTCTTAAGAAGAATGATTTTAAAGGTAATTATGTCTTACAACAATATCAATATTCTGAAGGGGTGGGTAAAGAATTTAAAAATAAAATTCATAAACCGTCACATCTTTCTTTACTCAACATTCTTAGCCCTTATAAAGATCTCAATTTGCCTTTTGAAATTTATATAAGAGATGAGGTAGTTGGGTATTGCAAGGTTAGTGATTTATTTAAATAAATTGATTTAATTCGAATTATATTAAGAAAAACACTAATTAGATTGTTTTTTTAAACCCTTTTTTTGTTTTTAATTTAAATATTTTTAAGATATATTGTTATTATGAGTGAAATAAATTCACTAAAATCAATTCAGGATAAGATTGATGAATTCATAAGAAATCATGGGGGATATTGGCCTCCTCTTTCGATGCTTAGCGCAGTAGTGGAAGAGATCGGAGAATTAGCACGTGAAATAAATCACTTAGAAGGATTTAAACCAAAAAAATCTACAGAGAGGAAAATTGATTTAGGTGAGGAGCTCGCAGATATTATTTTTGCAATTATTTGTTTGGCAAATTATTATAAGATTGATTTAAATGAAAAAATAAACCAAATTATTGATAAATACCAAAAAAGAGATTCTAATCGGTTTATTTAACAAAAAGAAAGCAAAATATATCTTTATTTTTAAAGAAAGATGTGATATAAGTTATAATATTTTAATTCTTTAGATAATTCTAACTTTTATAAAATTCTAATCTATTGGAAACAGATAAAGGAAACATTCACTTTTAATAGAAAAATGTTAAGAGAAGGCTTAAAGAAAAGTGAAATTATAAGAATATTAGAAAAGAAATTATCTCAAGATTATTCTTATGAGTCAGGATATATTTTAGGATCAATGTGCTCTGAGCCTATTGATTTTGGAAAAGAAATATATGTCAAATATATATCTAAAAATTTGGGAGATCCCGGTCTATTCCAATGTACAGCGGATTTAGAAAATGAATTGATTTCTGAGATTGGAATGCTTTTTGGTGGAAAAAATGTTGTTGGATCGATAACTACTGGAGGAACAGAGGCAAATATCATGGCTATGCGAATAGCCAAAAAACTTAGACCCGATATTGAAAATCCTGAATTTATAGTACCCCGTTCTGCTCACGCGTCTTTTGATAAAGGGGAGGATATAATGTTTGGAGGGATAAAGCTTCGAAAGGTAAATCTGGAT
>CAZRKO010000321.1:0-2009 GCA_964600445.1 uncultured archaeon | reverse complement strand
CATCTCCATTGTTTGTAACATTATTCCCTGAAATTAAAGTAAAATTACTATATTTCAACATTATTCCATTATTAATATTGTCATTAACATCATTATCTTCAATTTTATTATTGGTATTGCAGCTTTCAAGTCTTAAACCATAGATATTATCATTTAAAAAATTATTTGAAATTGTAATATTAGCACAGTTATCTAAATAAATTCCTATACGATTATTTGTACAATTATTTTCAGTTAAAGTTCCATTATTCGTATTAATTAACTTAATTCCCGCATCTAAACTCCCACTTCCAGAATTAAAGACTGTACAATTTCGGATTGTAAAATAAACACTTGAATTTCCAATTAAAATGCCAAATGAGTTCCCCGTAGCGTCAATGGTTACATTTTCAATAACGTAAACATTAGCAATTTTAGAACACCATGATTCACCTTCGGCCCAGCTCCACGTACCATTTCCAGAAGCACCCGAATCATCAATATGTATAAAAGTTAAATTGCTCCAGGATTTAGAACTTTTTAAGTTTATATCACTGCTAATATCAGAATCTACAACTGTATAATCTCTATCATTTTCCGTATGGTAAGAAAATACATTTAACAATATGAGGGAGATTCCCAATGTGATTAATATTAGCTTTCTTTTTGTTTGTGAATTCAATTTTAATCTAACTGTTGTAATTAAAATCTTAATATGTTTAATCTATTGTAGAAATATATTTAAAAGTTATCTTAATTATTCAGTAGAATTTTAAATACACTTATTTAAAGCCCTTTTTTTTAATATTCTTAATCTATCTCTAATTTTCAGTTAAATTTTTAGCACTAAATATGATTATAATCATTCTTTTATTAGACAATACTTAGTTCCAAATTGCTTAAATAGTTTTGTCCCGCCCCCTTCTTGTAGGACTTTAATCGTAGAATCCGTATTAAAAATTTTCATTCCTGCAACAATATCAACTCCATAATCAAACAATATATCAGGGATCATACTTGCGGTGGGACCTATAAATATAATTTGTTGAGCTTTTCTCTTGAACCTTCGTAATATCTCCTCCATTGTATTATTAATTAATGCTGTTCCGGTGCAAAATAAAACGTTTGTAGTTAATTCTTCTTCTTTTAACTGATTTATATTAGTGGCAATTTTAAATCTTTTAAAAGATGTTAGTTCTGAAATATTATTCTCTATAATAGTTATGGAGTTTGTAATTTTGCTTATCTTTTGAATTAAGGGTTTAATTTGCCCGATAAAAATAACTTTCGAATTTTTATTAATCTTTAAATGATTCATTAAATCTTCTTCAAGTTTTCGGTAAGGATTAATTATTTCGAGAATATGTTGAGACATTGCGTTTAGAGTTGCGATACCAATTATTTTTTGTAAACTTGGAGGTCCGTAGGACCAATCAAGTAATTCTGATAGAGATTTATTAGTAAGCGTACCTGCTAAATTGATTTTAGTACAGGTTTTACTCTTAATTTCATTTTGTAATGTATAAGCTAACCCTAAAAAAGGACTATAAGAAAGAGCAAGAAGTTCCACTCCAGTATAACCTAAACCTATTACCACTCTATTAACTTTTGGGGGGATTATTCTATGATATTTATATATACTTCTAACAAGCTCAACTGTTTTTTCCAATATCATAATAATGCGTCTTAAATCTTCTCTCTATTAAGAAAATAAAATAACCTCTTATTAAAAATAAAACCTTTTTATTATAAGTATTCTATATGTAATTCAATATTTTTGAATCAAATTGATATTTATTATCTACAGAAATTAAGTGTTTTAAAACATGGAATATCGCTTTAAAATAATTTTAATAGGACCTGGTGCTGTAGGAAAGACTAGCATTCTCATGAGATATATTCATAATAAATTCTCTAAATCTTACAAAATGACGATTGGTGTCGATTTTTTAAACAAAGAAATTAATTTTGATGCTACTAACGTTAAACTCACGATTTGGGATGTAGCTGGCCAAAAACGTTTCAGGTTC
>CAZRKO010000320.1:0-2010 GCA_964600445.1 uncultured archaeon | reverse complement strand
TCATCATCCCATAAATTATTCATTTCATCTGGATCTTCTTTAAGGTTAAATAATTCACCATATTCACGAAAAATAGTAAACCGCCATTCATCGGTAATTAAGGTTCTTGTTTTTTCATTTATATATTCATCATCCATTTCAACCAGAATATTGTCATTAATTTTTTCATCTGGGTTTCTTAAAATTGGAACCATGCTTTTTCCTTGCATTAAGTCAGGTATGGGAAATCCCGCAAGCTCCAAAATCGTCTCTGGAATATCAATTGAGCTGACTAATGATGGGCACACTTTATTTTTTAAACCATTGGGGATCTTCATTATAAAAGGAATATTGATTAAACCTTGATATAAAAACGGTCCTTTAAAAAAGAACTTATGCTCTCCCCCTAAATCTCCGTGATCCGTAGTATAAATGACCACAGTATTCTCTGCTAAACCTGTTTTTTCCAATACATCTAAAATTTCTCCAATAGCATCGTCAATCATTTTTTCCATTCCATAAGATGCAGCAATAACCCGCTTAGCATCCAACTCCGTTAAATCTATAGCTTTTGGAAAAAGATGCTGAACCGTTCCCTCAGTATTTACTAATTTTGAATAATGTCTTTTATTCAAGGATGTGCTATTTTCATGGTTATCATTAAATGAACTGGGAAGGATAATATCTTCTGGTTTAAACATGTCAAAATATTTTCCCGGTGGACTGAAGGGATGGTGCGGATCGCCAAAACTACAAAACAAAAAGAAATTCTCTTTAGAATAAATCCTTTCATTAAATTTATTCAAATAATTTATGACATGTTCCTTGACAAAAGTCGTAGAATAAAGATCTTCAGGGATATCGTGTTTCCACACTTGTAATTTCATAAAAGATTGCTCTCTATCAGGGATCATTAATTTGGCAAATTTCCTTAAAATATCTCGATCTGTATCCTCTGGATCAATATTTAACTTTAATTGTAAATTTTCATCCAAATTTATCTTTGATACCACCCAGTTAAGAAAGTCCGGATGTCCGCATAAAATTCCATGTCCCGATACGATTTTAAATTCTTCCAGTCCAAAATAAGGGATCTGATTGGTTAATCTTTTATAATATTTAGGAAGAGCAAATTCTTGGCTTTCGAGTTCTTCATTAAATCGCTTATTTGTTGCCCCAAAATAGTTTAAATGAATTTTTCCAAAATTAGCTGTATGATATCCGTTTTCTCTTAAGATATCCACAAAAGTCCTTGTCCATTGGGGCAGATTTCTGCCGTTTGTCGTAACTCCGTGAACTGAGGGATATTGGCCAGTAAAAATAGTACTTCTATTTGGCATACATATTGGATTATTACAATAAAAATTTGTGAATTTTATACCTTCACCAGCAATTTTATCAATATTAGGAGTCTTCAAAACCATATTATCATTATAACAGCTTAAATGGTCCTTTCGTTGTTGGTCAGTAAAAATAAATAAAAAATTCATTTTTTCGCTCATTAAAAGCCTTCCCTTTTTTGGGTTTAAGGTCAAGATGTAATTAAATTATCTAATTATATAAAAACAAGGAAAAATAAAAACTTATGAATTATGCAATGAAACTACTTAACTTGTTAAATTAAATAAAAAAAGTCAGCTAACAGGCTCTAATTCTATTTTTCTAAGATCATCATGATATCTCTTCATTTCTTCAATATTTCCCATTCCCATAATAAAAACACTAATAACGGGTAAATCATCTTTTTTATAGTAAAATCCGAGTGAATAGTCCCTAAATCTCAGTATAATTGATTCCGTCTCTATAATGGCTGCTGATTGGTACGATTTGAGTGCATCTGCTAAGCCAATAATTAGCCCTGAGTCAAAAGTTAGTTTTCCTGCTTCGGTTTTAATGGGATTTTTCTTATAATTACCTTCATTATAATTTCCTAGTTCTTCCAATTTATATCCTTCTTCGTCCTTTTCCTTTTTTTCTATTGAGAGTAGCAATATTGGCATAAAATTTGAAAAATGAGCTTGAGATATTGTA
>CAZRKO010000319.1:0-2019 GCA_964600445.1 uncultured archaeon | reverse complement strand
CATTTTGGAATTAAATTAACAAATAACATCAATAGAAATAGAAAAAAAATTGTTTAATGAAAAAAAAAATAGATATTAAGGTTTAGGTTAGAACAAAATATTGGCGAGACCAAGGGCCAGCCCAATTACGGATAGTAGTACAATTATTATGATTATCGCGAATATGACTGCTACAATTGTAACTACGATTGCTCCGCCGTAGCCCGTCTTATGGCGGGCATTCACGAGTAGCCAAAATATTAATAATCCGATTAAAACAGCAATCACAAACCATAGCAAAGTGTTTGGCGTAATATAGAATAGCACCCAAAAAATAATGGCACCGATTAATGCAGTAAGGAAGGCCGAACCGAACGAATTGTTTTCGGATTCAACAAAACTTAACCCTAGTTTGAGAAAAATTGTTATAAATAGCAATAAAAAGATTAACAGCAATACAAAGAGTATAAAACCAGCAGCTACTTGTAATAACATTTTGAAATCTCACTTTTTTTAGTTTTACTTTAATTTTTTTTAATAGATTAATAGGATATCTATTGTTTTTTTTATTATTTATTATTATTTATTTAATTTTATTTTCTATTATATAAAATTCATTTCTTTAAAAAGGAGTATTCTATTTTTGTCGGCATCATATATTCTGATTTATTAATATCTTTCTACTTTTACTTTTAATCTCCTCCCTCTGTCTCTAAGTAATCATCTTTCTTTCAAAAGAAAACTTAATTCTATTAAGTGGAACTACATTTCTGAATCACTAGTAGATTAAGCAAAGTTCAGAAAATTGTCGACGTATATTGTTTTTATTTTCATGGATCACTTTTTCTTTTGATGACATTAGATCCATTTGATTCAGGCTTTCGGGTATATCAAAAGAATAATCGACTCCCGATCATTTCAAGTGGAGATTCTACGCTGGACGAATTATTAGGGGGAGGATTTCGTAAAAATTTAGTATATCTTTTATATGGAGATAAAAAGAAAACGACAAACATATTACTAACTACCGCAGTTATTTCACAGAAAGCGTTTGTGAATGGAGGAATGGGGGATGGGATTGGGGTTGCATTTATTGACGGAAATAATCGGTTTAATCCCTACAATGTGAGTAAATACGCAGTCTCCCAAAAATTATCTCCTACAAAAGTCTTAGAAAACATCGTTATAGCCCGAGCATTCACCTGGGATCAAATGATCGAACTGTTAGAGAATCGACTTGCCAAGCTTGAACATGTCAAGGTGGTCATGGTCTCAGGAATCACTACTCTGTTTCAAAGCTATGAGAAACAGACTTTTGAGGATCTTTTAAGAGCAATAGACGGAATCAAGAAGATATTGGAAAGAACAAAACCATTGATCATACTAACTGCTCCCTTAAATGAACACTCACTTTTTAGACCAAAGGGCGGCAAGATTCTTTCTCATTTTGGAAATGTTCTGGTATTGGTAAACGATGACGAGCGTTATGTAGAATACATCCTTGTTCAACATCCTTTTCTGCCGGAAAATCGATTATTAAAGTGGAAACCTCGGGAGCCGAAAAGGAAGTTGTCAAATCCTACGAAAAATACCACAATAGATTGCTGGTTTTAACTTAAAGCATAAGATCTAAGGCGCTTTTAATAGATGATCGTTTAATTTTAAAAACAAAATATTTAATAAATCGAAGCATATGAAATTACAGATCGAATAAAATGTTTATTAATGGTTAGAAAGAATATGGCAAAAAAGAAGGCTCCTGCTAAGAAAAGCGAAAATGATTTGCAAGAACAGTTTGTGAACGAAACTGGAAAGAAAGCAATTCATTGCGGGAAAATGACGAAAGCTTACAAGGAATGGAAAAGCAATCTTTGATTTTTTAGAGCATTGTTTCCTAAATAATAAATAAAAAACTTGGATAAAAGTTATTATTTTTATGATAAAATCCTAATTTTAGTAAAATTTAGATCAATCTATTAGATTAAGATGGGTAATTTATGAGTAGGAAAATAAAAGTTTTTGGTGCTGCGTTAGATCCTA
>CAZRKO010000318.1:0-2038 GCA_964600445.1 uncultured archaeon | reverse complement strand
ATTTCTTCCTTAGAGACTTTTATTTCAGTTTTGTCTAAATCAATTCCATCAAATCTCTTGGTAAGCTCTATGATGGCTTGATCTCCTTCGAATTTTACTTTATTGATAATTTTTTTTACAGGCTCTCTAATCGAATCTAATTCCGTACTCGTTCGAGGGATATAATTCTTAATATTTTCCTCGGTAACATCGTCTGAACTAATAACTTTTAGAGATACCAATTAAACCACTAAAATTCAATACTACTAATCTATTTTATCAAATGGTAAAATCTGACGGGGTTCATGGACAACCAAACCTTGCGCATATTTTCTTAATATTGGTATTAAACTTAAGAATTCTTCCTTTTTAATTATGGTATTTATCGCAAACCAGCCATCTGTATCTTCTCCGGCAAGTTTTGAAATAGTTGGCCGCTTCAAGGCCGGAAGTTTTTCTAAAATTTTATTTAAATTTTCTTCCCTTACATTCATAAAAATATGAAGCTTTTTCGAGGCTTCTATAACGCCAAGTAATAAAACCTTTAAATCTTTGATCTTCTCCTTTTTCCACTCATCTTGCAATGCGTATTTATTGGCAATCAACACGGCAGTAGAACTATCAATAATTTCAACAATTTTAAGATTATTTGCTCTTATGGTTGAGCCTGTTTGGGTATTATCTATTATCGCGTCAACTTCTTCGGGAGGTTTTGCCTCTGTTGCACCAAAGGAGAGAAAAATTTTCACCCTATCATTTTCTCCCCAGGTTTTCCAAGGGGTAATCACTAATGGAGCTTTATTTCCATAAAGTTTTGCGTACGTTTCATTATTTTTTAAATAATTCAAGGATAGGGTTAAATATTCAGTTGATATTCGTAGTGCCTTTTTATCATCATAAAACTTTTGGAGAATTTCATCAACTGAATTTATTTTATCCCATGTACTTGGAACACAAAATACAATTTTCACCCCACCAATTTCCAAATCCAAAATAACTTCCACATCTGCGTTTGTTTCTTTTACCCAATCTATTCCTGAAATACCCACATCAAACTCATCTTTACCAACTAAGTAATTTGGAATTTCTTGCGGTCGTAATAATTTCACGTAAATTTCTGGATCACTAATAGATGGTCTATAGTCTCTACTGGATGCAAAGTCTAATTTAAGGCCAGCTCTTTGGAAAAAGGAGGAAACCACATCCTGTAAACTGCCTTTAGGGATTGTTAATTTTAGAACATTATTGCTCATAAAAATTCATCAATCAATAAAATTTATATTCAATTATCATGCTATTTTTTAGGTATTTAATCATTCAAAGATTATAGATTTTTTGGTTTAGTTTAGTTCAAATGAATTGCTTAATTAATTCAGATTAAAAGTAATTTTAAAAACTATTAATTTCGAATGGATCACTACTTGCTAAAAAAAATCAATTTTTAAATTAATTAACACTATTTTATTTTTATAATATAAAATTAAGAATATAGAAAAATCAAAAAAGAAAGTTGTGGAATTTATATGGAATTTGCGTTGATGTTTAATGCATTAGAAGGTGGAGTAGTTGAACCTATAAAATGGGGAAAAGAGAATTTGATGCCTGAACGCTCAATCATTGTGTTGGATGAGTTTAGTCAAGCAGTATGGCTTTGGTATGGATCTAAGCAAGGATTGGTGGCACGTCGAACGGCATTAAGGCAAGCGGAATCACTGAAAGGTCATGGTTATACAGTTGGAAAATCAATTATAGGGCGGGATATAAAGACTATCAAAGAAATTGATCAAAGAAAAATAGGAAGAGTTCCTGAGACGGATAAAATAAATCAATCTTTTGAAGAAGTACTAGGTAGGAAATATAAGGAATTGGATAATTTTGTAATTACTTTTTCAACCACTGGAGTTACTGCCGCAAAAGTTAAAGTTGCAGCTAAACCAACTCCAAAACCGGAACCTAAACCATCTGTTAAATCAGAACCAAAGCAGGCTGTCTCAGCACCAGCTTCTACTGCTTCAAAAGTCGTTGTAGCATCTGAATATGAGACTGATGAACCATTACC
>CAZRKO010000317.1:0-2040 GCA_964600445.1 uncultured archaeon | reverse complement strand
TTTTTTTTCCTAATGTGGGAAATTTTAGTATTCATGTATAAAAGGGTGTAAAATTTCTCTTATTTTATATATTTAGATTAAAAATTAAATGAAATTCATTAATGTATTTGCTATAATACTTTTTATTTTGAAAAAAGTAATTTAAAAAAAGGTTTCCACCTCAGATACTATATTTTTAGCAGAAAAAAGGCAATCATTTAGATTTTTATAAATATTATTTGTATATCACTCTATTATATTATTCTGATATAACTCCCATATTATACAGAAAAAAGAATATTGGAGCCAGTCATTTTGAAAGACGTTGAATTGAACACCCTAGGATTGAAAATGCCAGATTTTACTCAATTAGATACATCTATCAGATCGCGATTCAAAACGCTTTCTAAATTCTCTCAAAATGCTTCCTCAACTCAAAGTTACGACTCAGATGAGTATTTATCGGAATTACTAGAAGCTTTAAAGATTAGATCTTTAGTTGTTGGAGTTGGAGGCGCGGGTAATAATATTACTTCCAGACTTCAAGAAATGGGTCTGCAGTTTACTGAAACTTTAAATATCAATACTGATGCTCATGATCTTTTTTATAGCAATGCGAAACATAAAATATTAATCGGAAAAGAAAATTGTAATGGTCTAGGGTCAGGTAATGATCCGATGGTTGGACAAGCCGCAGCAGAAGAAGATTCTAAACGTCTTCGTGAAATTTTGAAAGCTGATATATTGTTTTTGACTTGTGGATTAGGAGGGGGTACTGGAACTGGAGCAGCACCAATTATAGCTCGGGAAGCGAAGAAGAATAATTCATTGGTAGTAACATTTTGTTCTATTCCATTTAGGTCTGAGGGGCAACAAAGAAGAATGAGAGCTAAAACTGGGCTTAAGATGTTGGCAGAATATTCTGATACTATAATTCCTATACCAAATGATAATCTATTACAATTAGTTCCGAATAGTCCAATCTTAAAATGCTTTAAAATAATGGATGAAGTATTAGTTAGAAGTATCCGGGAGGTTGTGAATCTAATTAATAATTGTGGATTAATTAATATTGATTTTGCAGATGTGAGAAAAATCTTTGAAAAGTCTGGTGAATATCCCTCTGGATTAATAGGTATAACTGAATCCTTAGGGAATGATTTGATTAAAAAATCTAAATTGGCCATCCATAATCCGCTTTTAAAACCGAATACTAAGGAAGTTGATAGATGTCTAGTATCCATAACGAGCGATCATAAATTATCCTTATCGAGTGTGGATAAAATTGTCTCAACAATTTCACATGAGGTCCCTGAAGACGCGAAAATTAAATTCGGCGCGAATATGGATCCAAATTTAGATACGAAAACGACGAGAATTATGGTCTTAGGAAAAGGCCCAATTTCGCCATTCGTAAGAACTGCTGTTGATTCAGAGAATACAATTCCCTTTGAATAATTTCGCTTATTCAGATAAAACTTTATTTTTCTTAAAGTAATTAATTTAATCATTATACATTAATAATTACTTGAATAAATTTAAAAAGACCAAACTTTTAGAGGAATTTAACATGAGTAATAAGCAAATACCTGAAGAGGAGTTAAAAAAGGAGATTCGAGGTTATTTAAGACAAAGAAAAGTTCTAGTCTTATGTACATGTTCCAATAATATACCTAGAGCAACGCCTATGGATTTTTATATAGACAAAAAAGCAGATGATTTTAATATTTATGTTGGTCCTGCTCCTGGAAGAAAAGTTAAAAATATGGAAGAAAATCCTGTTGTCAGCATCGGAATATACACTCCTATGGATACAGGTAAAGTCCAGGGTATGCAAATTACTGCAACAGGAAAAGATAGGTTAATTTTTTTAAGGGAGGGCGATGACGGGTTTGAACACGCGCAAAAAATAGTAAGAGGAAAGAGAAAGCTTCTTTTAAAAATTATTCCTGAGAAAATTGAACTATTAGATTATGATTTTATCAAAAAAGGATACTCTAGACTTCAAATTTTAGAATTATAATAGCTAAAAGCATGGAAATTGAATATTAAAACCATAGT
>CAZRKO010000316.1:0-2053 GCA_964600445.1 uncultured archaeon | reverse complement strand
AAAGATTTTTTAGGAATGATTAATTAATTCAATTACTCTTTTTAACTGAAATAATTAATTGATTTTTAATATTGTAAGTGGATTTTAGGTATGGAACATACGAATTTGTCAATTGATAATGATAAGAACATGATTGAGAAAGTTCTTGACGATATTGATATGAGATATATTGTTTTATTTCTTTATGTCATCAGAAACGACTTATTTAGGGACTTAAATGATTCAGAACTAATTAAATCATATGAGAAAGTCTTGATATTAGATGAAATATTTAAAAACAATATCTTAAGCTTCTGGACCGATGAATTCATTGAAGTAGCTGTTGACTTAGGTTTATTTAAAAATATTCGAAGTATGAGAGAATTTCAGCAAAAAGAGGGAGATTTCATAATCCGGTTAGGAGAAGAAACGGTAACTATTGAGAATGATACAATTTCAGTGCCTGATCATACACTGTTCTTAATTATAAACAAAAAATTTAAGTTTCTTACGAGGCGGAATTTTAACTCCGCATTAATCAAATTAAAAGGAGTAAGGTGCGAAACGAGTAATGTCATCCACCCTTTTGTCTCTGAAATAGGAGATCATGATTATACAATACCAGACGATGTTTATTACATTTTAGACCAATATGGTAATATCTATCAAGCAATCAAAATTGAGATTACAATCGAAGGTGTTTACCAAAGGTATTTAGAAATAAAAGAAAAAATCGACGAATTTATTGATATTTTCGAGCCTAAATTAAGAACAAAACCCATTCTGAAAAAAGTATATGAAGCTATAAAGAAAGATAAAGATATTATTAAACATCTTAAAGATGAAAAAATTGAGCTTCCAGACAAATTTGTTTATAATGATATTGATGTTGAAAATCAAATTTGTAGCGATTGGAATTCGAAAATGTTGTTATTATTGAATTATTCATTCCAGATGCAACAAATAGAGAAAAAATTATTAGAAATTAAGAAATATTATTCAGGAAAGGGGAGAGCGTTTAGCTATCTTGAATTTATTGAGAAAGTGTCTTTTAATGAAGAGAATATTGTAAATACTATACAAAGTGCTCTAATAAAGCTTAGAGAAGCGTTAATAGGTACGAATAATGAACTTGCAAAACTAACAAAAAAAGAATTAAAATTATTAAATTTAGATTTTGAGAGATACTTAGTAACTAGTAGTGATGATTAAATTTGAAATGTACAGCCTGTGGTATCGAAATGGAACCCTTAGTTACTGGAATTTACCAATGTCCTCAATGCAAAAAAATAAAAAAGCAAAAGAATGATAAATCTCAGGAAGATGAGGATAAGGTGGTTGAGAAAGGGCAGTTTCTTGACGGAGAATATTTCCATAAAAATGCAAGTCTAAATAAGCAATATGAAATATGTGAGAAAGGAATTATTTTAAGTAAAACGGAGGCGCGTTTATTTGCTACATTGATTTGCCATAGTGCCTATTTAAAAGACGAAAAATATGTAAGATTGTCATGGTGGAAAAGCTATCAACATGCTGGTATGTTTAAAATCTACGATAAAGATGTTTTGAAAAATGTTATTACAACATTAGAAAAAATCAATAATAGTTTCGACGATATTTGGACATGGAGTGGGAAGTACGGAAAACAAGAACCTAAAACAAAAAAAATCTTAGAGAAAGAGAAATATTTAAACCTCCTCAAATACCGGATAATTGAAAATCGAACTTGTCCAAAATGTC
Source organism: uncultured archaeon (assembly GCA_964600445.1). Classification (GTDB taxonomy): domain Archaea; phylum Asgardarchaeota; class Lokiarchaeia; order Sigyniarchaeales; family SOKP01; genus LW40-45. The sequence continues at coordinate 334 of CAZRKO010000316.1, read as the reverse complement.
AGAAAAAAATGGATAAAAAGAAGTCTCATTATGAGTGCCAACATTGTGGTGAAATAGTTATACTCGAAGGATATAATCAACCTATCTTTAACATACAGTCTAAAGAGCTCGATCTAACTTTTCAATCTAACTTTCCCATTAATTACTATATGCCTGTAAGCGGTATTACTGTGAAATGGCTAATGGGCGAGTGGAAAGCTCTAGCAGTTATCCATTCTAAAGACAACCCAAATAAAAAGTGGCTCAGGTTTTATTGGTGGATGAGAGATTTAAGCCATATCCTAAAGTATGGACAAAGAGAAATGGGAGAAGGAACACAAATGGGCTGGAAAAC
>CAZRKO010000315.1:0-2065 GCA_964600445.1 uncultured archaeon | reverse complement strand
TTATGTAAAAAATAAACGATACTTTGTATTTATCTTTTTTAACTATTTTCTTTTAAATCTTTAGATTTTCTCATTTATTTTAAATTTATTCGAGTTTTATTAAACCGAGTACGACAGGAACAACGAGATAGTGGGCCCTTGGAAGAGTAATTTCTATTAGATATGAAAGAAGCATGATAAATACTTGGTAAACAGGGTCTGCATATGTAACAGAACCGTTAGTTTGCACCCCGATATATCTTGCCCCGAGTATATGCATAGGCTCAAGGTTAACAACAATAAAAATAAATGAGCCTAAGAGGTAATACCCTAAGTGCTTTAGAAATCCTTCGCCAGCTACAAACTTAGCAAGTACTAGGCTAATTACTATCACTAGAGATAAATAAAGGATAGCGACAACACCGAACATGAGACGTACAGAAGTTATAGGTCTATTGCTAGCCAAAATTCCCACAATAATAGCGCAAATAAATACTATAATCATTGTAATTATGAAAAGATTTCGACGTAATTTAAATTCACTTTCATCCTCACGCTTTAAGTACATGTCAAGGAATAAAAATCCCGAAACTCCGTAGATTGCTCCCTCCCCTAATCCTTGAAAAAGCCATGTTAAGTAAGTGGGAATTACAAGACCGAATACGGAAATCGTCCACCCTTCTGCTCTCATACCCAATGAAAATAAAAGCAACTCTACAATCCCAAAAAAGATGGTCGAGCTAAAAAAAATAACGATATAGTTATTATCTTCCTTTTTGAAAGCAAAAAACAATGAAATCGCGAGTGCTAAAATCATGAGTATAACACGCGTCTCAAAATATCCCGCCTCATCAAAACTCCTAACCATTGCGAATCCGTCCATTACATCATCACTACTTTTCTTTTTTAAATTCTTTTTTCATATTATTTTATTATCTTTTAATTTTTAAATAATTAAATTGAATTTTAAAAAAAATATATATGAATAAAAATTTAATAGTATGAATTAAGAAATCAAATTATTGGGATGATTAAAAATGGCACAAAATGTTGAATTTAACCTCGGGAATTTAAAAATAGAGCAGTTAAGCTATGTTTACAAAGATATTAAAAAACAGGCAAAAATCATGGAAGATCTATATGGCATACCAAAATTCGCTGTAATGGAAGATATGAGCCATCAATGTACAGTTCGCGGTAAAGAGGTAGAAGTAACATTAGATTTTGCGTTTAGTCGATTATTTAATGTACAAGTTGAGCTACAACAATGGAAATCTGGAGATAGCGTTTTTAAAGAATTCTTAGATGAAGGAAAGGAGGGTCTCCATAGTGTTGGGTTATATGTTGACGATTTACAGTTGCATATTGATGAATTCAAAAAAAAAGGTATAGGAGTAATACAGACCGGGCAAATTGGCAAGCAATGGTTTGCTTATTTTGATACAGTAAAAACTTTTGGAATCTTGCTTGAATTTCAGCAAACAGTTAAAAGGAGAAAGAAAAAATAACAAGCCTTACAAATTCTTCTAATGAAATAATATCATATGAGATTTCAAAAAAAAGGTTAAAATAATTAATCGTTTGACCTTTTTTTTTTTTTTTATTTAAAATTGAATATATATATTTTCCTATTTTTATTCCTTTTCGATAATTTCTTTTCCCTTTTCGAGTCCCAGATGTAATGCTTTAATATTATCATCAGGATCTCTTAACCATTCTTTTATTACTTCTTCGTAATATTCAATATCAATAAATGGAATTTTTCCAGTTGGAATAGCGAAACCTAGCATTATAATATTTGCTTGTTGGTTTCTGTTAAATTCTTTGATTGATAATTCGGTTGCGTTCATTGTATAGACTTCCTCTGAATAGCCATTTAATATTTCTTTAATTTTTTCTAAGGAGGGGTATTTTTCTAAATCTGCGGTTATTAAAATTGGTGGAATGGTACGCTCATTTAATACGAAAGTTGTCTTGTTCGACGCAAAAATACCTCGTCTCAAGGATTCTACGGGTTCAATACAAATATATAAATCAGCATCACCGTAACAGATCAATGAAGAGTTTAGATTTTTCTTTGGATCTT
>CAZRKO010000314.1:0-2070 GCA_964600445.1 uncultured archaeon | reverse complement strand
ACCCCTCCTCCAATCCCAGCAATTGTAGAGACCATACCGGATAATAGACCAAGTAAAATTAATAAAGAGATAAGATAGAAAGATAATTCCATAGGCGATAAAGTAGTATATTCATCATAAATCTTTTTAAAAATGAGAAAGAGAATTTCTTTCAGAAAATAGAAAGAAAAATCAATAATTATATTATAAAAAAGTTATTAGATTAGTAATATAAAATTTAAAGTTTAGGCAGTTATCAAGTATGCCCGAATCTAACGACGATAAACTAATTGTTGCACTTGGGGTATGTTCGCGTTGTGGAAACCCTTTCATGATAAAAAAACGACAAAAGAAGACGGGGAATTTAATATGTGACAACTGCATTAAATTGGAACAGAGAAAAAAAAAATTAGCAGATTCGGTAAAAGAATCTCAAAAAGAAATAGAAAATTCAATTAAAGGTTATAAATCGTCGTTAAGAGTTGCAAAATCTCAACAAATTAAACAAATCTACTTTGAAAAAATCAAGAAAACATCAGATGTATTAAATAGATCTGTCGCACTCCTTAAAAGAATTGAGGAAACAAACGATGAAAAATATATTGAAGAATTTAAGAAGCTTTTTGATAAAATGAAAGAAGAATACGAAGAAAAATAAAGACATTCTCGATTGCGAAAAAACTAGGTTATTTTCATTATCTTTTTTGGAGAGAGCCGTAAAACTTTTTTAATCTTATCAATCCAAATCCTTATAATTAAATCTCCTTAATACGACAACTAACTTCTGGATTAAATGAAAAATCTTTATTATTCTAGTTTAATTAAGTATAAATAACATTTTAAGATAATATTTCGAATATAAATTAAGGATATCTGATAAAAAAATGCAACTCAAACAAATCTCTGTTTTCTTGCCTAATGAACCTGGGCAACTTGCTAATTTCTTCGAATTCCTAATGAAAAATAATATTTACATTAGATCCGTAACTGTTGCCGAAACAGAGGATTATGGACTAATATTACTTTTAGTAGATCAATTTGATAAATGCATTGATCTTATAGAAGAAAAAGAATATTTACATTCAGTAACGGAAGTTATAGCTGTTAAACTTACAGATAACATAGGTCAATTGTACGAAATTGCCAAAACACTCGGAAGTAATAAGGTTAACATCGAATACTTATATACATTCGCTGAAAAATCTTCAAATGGTAACATTATTGCTGTTCTAAGAACAGATGACAATGAGAATGGAATCAAAGTTCTAAACCAAAATGGATTCACTATTGTTGAAAGTTTTAATTAGCTCTTTATTATTAGAGAAAAAACAGGATAAATAGATATATTCTATTCTATTTCGTCTAAAACTTTTGTTTCCTCTATTTTCCTTACTACTCTATAAGAAAAATAACTTATCATCTTTTTGATTGAAATATACGCGCCTAATTTAGGATATATCAATTTTAAGGATAAACCAATTAAAACGATTACTATTACTATACAGAAAGATGATGTCAAAGCATCCAGCCTTTCAAAAAAAAGAAAAAACAAGAGGTTATGAGCGAGATAAATTGTTAAGGAGTAGTAAGAAAAGTAAAATATGAATTTATAGTTTTTTTTTGTCTTAAATATTTCATACTCTTCCACAAGTATGAAAAGTGAAAATAATATAAGACTTATTCCAATAGTAGAGATTATTCCGTAAAAAGAAGGTAAATTTAAGAAGAGGAACGAATTTACTATAAAAATAAATGTTACCACCATCCCACCGATTAAGATTGAGGGTATAATTAACCTCTTTTTCAAAAGACTTAACCTACTCTCTTTTTCTTCTTTATAATATATTTCGTAGATTACTTCACCCACTACTGTTCCTATTAAAAAGACTGCAAATGACGATAAAATTGGATGTAAACCAACAGGATAATATAGTAGATGATATAAAAATGGTCCATTTTTGGTTAATTTCAACTTCCCCTAAAATTTTAAATTTGATAAGGAAACATCAGGCGTTACAGTTCAGGATTTAAAGGCAAGACATAAGAATCTAAAAGTGAACTTGTTTATTGAGAATTCTCAAATGTAAATTT
>CAZRKO010000313.1:0-2071 GCA_964600445.1 uncultured archaeon | reverse complement strand
TCAGAAGATTCTTTATCATTTTCTAAGTATTTTTTTAATTCGAGCAAGATATCGTCTTTTCCAAACTTAATAATTGTGAATAAAGCAATTTTTCTTAGTTGGTCATCCTCCAGGTTTTTGAAGTTTTCCAAGCTATGTTCAATCATGTCCTTTTTTTCTAAGTCAATAAGAACTTTTAAGGCTAATTCCTTTTTTTCTTTGAGGTTCGGATACTTATTCCAACTTTCATTAGGGGACTTAAATGTTTTTAAAACATTAATAAATTCATTCCGAAATTTTGGCCAATTGTCAAGCTTTTCTGGATTATTTACAAGAAATTCCCTAATAAATTCAAGCTGCCATTTATCTCCCTTTCTCAAGAAATTAATTAACATATCTTCATTATAGAGATCAGCCTTTTCCATCTCTACAATCAAATCCCCATCAATAATCTGATATTTATTTATGTTATCTATAACGAGATCCTTCCAATTCTCAATATTTTCTTTTATTATGAGAATTGCTGTTAGTATATCTTTAACAAAATTGGGATTATTAGTTTTGCTTAATTTACTCAGAAGGATTGATTTAACCTTCTCATTATTTTTATATTTAGCTGCAATTAGAGGTAGATCATTATAGGGATGTTTTAAGGTGTCTAAAAATTCGAATGTTTCCGTTTCAAAATTAAGGTCTAAAACAGCGGCAACTTTAAAAATACTCTCCCGAAGTTTCTCTAATTTTCTCTTTTCTTCTATCTCCCCTATTTCGGATATTTCCTTTTCAATATCTTTTAAATAAGTTTTAAATATGTTTATTATAGCATCTTTATTTTTAATTGGGCCATTTTCACCAAGATTCTCGAAAGCGTTAATAATGTTGGATTTAAGTGAAAAGTCTTTCCGACCTATATTTTTAGTATGTTGTAAAAGTAAAAGTTCCACTCTTGAGTCTGGAACCTTTGCTAATACTCTCTCCAACAAATCTCCTATAACTTCATCTATCTTTCCTTCTATCGATTGAACATACTCATATACTGGCTCGAAAACTAGTGTTGTATCTAATTCACAAAGCCTTCTTACATGGTGTTCTCTTAATGGTGTATGAATTTCAATTGAACCACCAAAATAGTCAATCTCACTTTTATCATTCAATAAGTCAATAATAACTTTCTGGATTCTCGTTTTTTTTTCGTCATCGTAAACGATTTTATCTTTTAATATGTTTTGTATGCCCAAAAAACCCCAAGCTCTCAACCGTGGCTCATTAGTATCGAAAAGCTCGAAAAAAAAGTCTAAATCCTTCCTATCGACACGCGGTTTATAAAAGTTCTTATAAATCTTGTTTATATTTTCCTTAGGCCCTGCTTCAATAGGAGTATAACCCTTTCTCAACTGATTAATCATTTTTTCCTTGGACGACATGCTTATTCAAGTTTTAATAAATTAAAGATATTATTTTACTTTTCAGTTTTTCAGAAGGAAGAAATCAAAACTTTAATTTTTTTATATAATTTTTTATTTTTAATAGTTTATAATAAATCAAATATTTTGACTTTATGTGCTTTAGATTAATTAGGGGAATTTTGGACCATGTCATATAAATTTTCAAATAAAATCGGGCATTATTCGGGAAATAAGAGATTAGATACTTCAGATCTTGAAGAGCCTAGATATGATAATGAGAAAACATTAGAAAAGTGGCTTGGAGGAAAAAGAGAAATTAAATTTAACAGGAAATTAAGGCGATGGAAAGACAAGATTTCAAAAACCATTGATCCCGAAAAACTTCAAATTCATATGGTAGGGCAATCTCACATCGACTGTGCTTGGATGTGGAGATTTGAACAAACTAGGAAGAAAGCACAAGTGACATTCAGCAAGGCGCTACTACATGCGAAAATATTTCCTGACAAATTTTGTTTTGCATTGAGTGAACCACTACTTTTGGTATGGATAAAAGAAGATAATCCTAAATTATTCAAGCAAATTCAAGAAACTATAAAAGTCGGTAATATTGAGCTAGTAGGTGGATCTTACGTTGAGCCAGATTGTATGATGCCCTCTGGAGAGGCCTTAGTAAGACAAAGACT
>CAZRKO010000312.1:0-2121 GCA_964600445.1 uncultured archaeon | reverse complement strand
TTTTATAATATCTTTTTCTAATAATGATGGGAGAATCGGGCAATATAAGGATAAGGATTTTATTTAATGACTCAATATATTCCTTCATTATTATTAAGTTATTATACATCGTTTCAAAGCTCTTTTTATCTCGATGTCGTGCATCTGTATGCATTATTACAAGCTGTATATCCTCTGAGATTGCTGCTTTACATAGATCAAGGTATTGTTGATGCCTTCTTGATGAAATCCAAGGCATATCAAGTGGATTAGAAAGCGATCCAACTTTTATAGGATATATTTTCATTAACTTTTCTATCGTTTTATCATCAAATAGGGGTAAATTCAGCCCTAATTCTGTTAAAGTATCCGTATCAAGGATTCCGAGACCACCCGACCAGATAATTACTAAAGTATTTTTTCCTTTGGGATAAAGATTTAGTTGATCTTTTAATGATAATCTTTGATTATTTTTATAAAATCTGTTAAATATGAATAAGAAATCAATTAATTCATTTATAGAGCTTCCAACCTCGATTAAAGGTGTTTGATTATACACTGCCCTCCATATTTTCTCATCTGTTCCAAGTGAGCCAGTATGGGTTAAAACGGCGGACCGCCCCCTATTAGTTTTACCTCCTCTTAAAAATAAAACGGGTTTTCTCATATTTTTCAATATGTTAAATAGTTTTCTCCCCTCATTTATTCCGTAGCGAGAAAATCCTTCAAAATAAATAACTATAATCTCAGTTTCTTCATCTTGATTAAAGAATTCCAAAAAATCAGAAACTTGTAAGTTTACACAATTGCCAATACTCGCCCCCTTAGAAAAAGTTAGATTATGTCTAATGGAACCGTACCTTATCGTTCTTGAACATAAATCACCTGAATGAAAAATCAATCCAATAAACCCTTTTTCGGTAGGAAAATCTGGAAGATATGAGCAATATTGTGGACAATAAACCCCCATACAATTGGGGCCAATTGCTCGTGTGTTAGGATACTCATGATCTAATATATGCTTTATCTCATCTTCAATTTTCACACCTATTTCATCAGCTTCGCCGGTTCTGGCTGTAAAAAAGTGAATAAATTTTACTGTTTTAGTCGCTAAAATCTCTCTTAAAGATTGAATAAGGCGATCTCTTCCTACAGCTAAGATTAATAGATCAATTGTATCAGCAGGTATATCACTAAAAGATTTGTAGCATTTTATACCTAATATTTCTTCCTCCGATGGAGAAATTAAATATAAATTTTCAAGTTTAAAACCTTGCGTTTTAAATCCTTCTATGAAAAAGGAGAAATTCTCTTTTGCTTCAAAAATAGCAACAGTCTGGGGCTTAAACAAGCCGTCAATAGATTTAATATCGTTATTATTGTTCATGAAAATTCTCATTTGTTTCTAATTCTTTTAAGCAAGAATAACAGTATACAGGAATTGAGTTAAATTCAGTCCCACAGTTGGGACACTTATATTTAATTTTCTCCACAATTTTTTTAAAATCTTCAAATTGAGCTTTACTTCTATGTCTTATGGTTTTATTTAATATGAAAGAGATTCCAATTGAAAAAACCACGATAAAAAGACCAAGAATTAAGGTTTGTGTAAAGAGAGTAGAAAAATGCGAATGAAAATAGTTAGGTGAATATCTATATAAGAAGATATAAAAAAAGTAATTTGGAAAGAAAAATGTGTATAAATTCATAGAATATGAAGTTTTATAATCATCAAAATTAATTATAGGGATAAAAGATACGATAATCCAAGATGTATAGATAAAATAAACGCTAGTTAAATCATTTATATCAAATATTATATAATTTGCGAGGAATTGAATAATATCTTGCCGTTCTTTTGAGATATCATTATCAAAATTTATCTTAAATTTATAGTCAAAAATATAAATGAATAAACTTAAAATTAAAAACTGAATAATAAAATTTATTACTTTAATTTTGAGGATGCTAAGTTTATCCATAATAAATGTATAAATTATATCATCAAATTAAATTCTTTTAAATTATATTCTATTTATTTTAATGTGCTGACATAGTGAATTTTGAATTAATATGCCTACTAAAAAAAATTTATTATTTAATTTTTTTTAAATTTTTTTTTATAATTCCTCTAATTCTAAT
>CAZRKO010000311.1:0-2136 GCA_964600445.1 uncultured archaeon | reverse complement strand
ATATTTGTTGGTGATAGTCTTGCTGGAAATGACGCACTATATCAAGCTAAAGAGTTTAAAAAGCACATTGGCATAGACGCAAATATACTAACTAAATTAGATGCTGATGCGAAAGGGGGTGCCGCTTTATCTATTTCACATGAAACTAATAAACCCATAATTTTTGTTGGAGTTGGACAGAAATACGATGATTTGCTACCATTTGATCGAGATCTATTTATATCGAACATTTTAGATTTAGATTAATCCTTTATTTCGAATATACACTTAATTCTATTTCATAGATAAATTTTTTAAAGAACATGAATTTAAGAGATCAGCATGTCGAATAAATATCCAAAATACGAGAAGTACTCAAAATATCAGCAGAAAAAAAAGGAAAGCATGTATTCGCGTCTTATGTATTTTCTTAAAAATTCCAAGCGCATATTAAAAATTGCTAATAAACCAGACCGCAAAGAGTATTGGTTAGTATTTAAAATATGTGGGATTGGTTTAGTAATATTAGGTGTTCTTTCATATGTTATTCAATTGATTTTTTCCGTTGCAATACCACTTGGAAAATAAAATTTTTCCTTTAATAATTATAAAATTTCTTATTCTGAATTTTCATAACTGGAGGATATATTATGAAGGTTACTTTAAATTATTATGAAGGTTACTTTAAATTATTCTGAAAATTATTCTGAATTATTGTGATAAAATGCATTTTACTGCATTTGCTCGGCATTTCAGTGATATTCATGTAGATGAGCCAGAATCTTTCCATGGAACTGATTTGGCTCCAAGCCCTATTGAATACTTTTTAATTGGAACAGGTAGTTGTATTGGAAGTACACTTATTTATTGTTTACAAAAACATAATATCCCAATCGAATATCTTAAAATAATTGTAGATGGGATTTTAAAGCATATCGGTCCCAAAATGAGGCTAAGATTAGTAAAAATTGATATAGAAATATTAATTAATTTGAAAGAAGACGTACCAAATGAAAAATTTGATTTATGTCATAAAAGTTTTCAAGAATTCTGCCCAATATCACATGTGTTAACTCAGGGAATTCCTTTAAACATAAAAGTTATGAGAAAATAAAAAAGAATAGTATTTAGAAAAAATAAACTGAAATGTGTTCTGGTATTCTTAAATTTTCTTCTTTGTTTTTACATGAGATAAATTGAATTTTCATATTATTTGAAATTGAAAGAAGACGATTGGTAAGAATCCCGTCGATAACTAAAAACTTTGTGTCTTTGTGATCTCTAATTTTTTCGAATAATTCTCCAACTGACATTTCAAACGTTTTTTGTAGTTTCTTGTTGAATCCCACACTATGTCCAGGTTCTATACCTTTAATAGCCTCAATAATTTTAGTGGTATCCTTTACTTTAAATTTTTTTAACATTTTATTAAGAATTTTTACCTTAGACTCGATTTCTTTCGCTCCTTTAGACATTTTAGAATCAATTGGTTCATTTACAGGTTTTTTATTTTGTAATGCCTTTATCATTTGTTTTCGAGTCAATTCCTCAACTTCATAGCCCTCTGGAGCTCGAGCTACATAATCTAGTTTTGTAACTTGAAGTAATTCATTTAAAATTATGGTTCCTCCTCGATCACCATCTAAAAAAGCTGTTATACTCGATTTTTTTTTAATCAAATTGATTACCGATTTTGGAACTTGAGTACCTTGAACTGACACTGTATTCTTAATTCCAATTCTTAATAGATTTAAAACATCAGCACGTCCTTCTACAAGAATGATCTCCTTGTTAGAATCAATTTCAGGACCTGCGGGAAGCTTATCTGGCCCCCAAGAAATTATTTCTCCAATTTTAATGTCTGTATCAATTTTTTCCTCTATTTCACTTGATTCTAATGATTTAGAATCCCATTCTTTTAATAGCTCAGCAGCTCGGGAAATTATCTGTTTTCTTTTCGTCTCCCTAACATCACTTATTTCAATTAATTTAATTTCTGCTTCACAAGGTCCTACTCGAGAGACAGTCTCAATCGTAGCAGCTAATAATGCTGTTTCTTTCCGCGTTAATGAGGACGGAATTTTAATACTACCTCCAGAAACACCTTCTTTTGATTCGTTCTCAACTTCTATCCTTCCAATTCGACCTGATTTTTGA
>CAZRKO010000310.1:0-2139 GCA_964600445.1 uncultured archaeon | reverse complement strand
ATGAAAACTTAGAATAATTCTCTTTCTTTATTGATAAAGAAAAGAATTAAATATCTCAAGAAATATTTTTATTTAACTTTATTTATATCAAATTATTATTTATTAAATTAAATTAAATTAAATTAATTAAATCGTTAGACTAACTATGACTGGTCTTGAAATTATCCAAATTAGTGATTTGCATTATGGTTCAGAATTTAAAGATGAATATTTCAAAAATGTCATTAAATATATAGATCTTTGTAATCCTGATATTGTAATTTGCACAGGCGACGTTATTCACAAAGGAAGAATTGTACAATATGAAGGAGTTCTTCCCTATATAAATGAAATTAAAGGAATTACGAGATTTTTAGCTGTACCAGGAAATCATGACGCAAAGAACAGTGGTCTTATTTTTTTTGAAAAATTAATTGGACCACGACGTTCTTATATGCTTATAGAAGAAAAAAATGCGATTGTGGTTGGACTTTGCAGTGCAAGAGATGACATCTCAGAAGGAGAAATTGGAGATGAGCAATTAGATTGGTGTGGCAGATATTTAAATGCTCATAAAAATTTAGAAAATAAAGTAATCGCATTGCACCATCATTTAATTCCTGTTCCTATGTCAGGACAAAAATTCACTACTGTAAGGGATGCTGGAGAACTTTTAGAATTTGCTCAATACTTTGAAGTAGACTTAATTTTAATGGGACATCGTCATGTGCCTCATGCATATATTATAGATTGGGAAGACCACTCAAGCACAACTTTTCTCTACTGTGGTACATCGACTTCAAATAAGGTTCGATCTGATGATTACCCTTGTTTTAATCATATTTTTCTCGATGAAGGCAATTTAGAAGTTTTTATTGTTAATTCCACTAATTTAGAGAAAAGCCTCTTATTAGAACGAAAAGAACATCATACAAAATTCATAAGACCTCGTAAAACGCGTATAGATCATCTGCTTGCTTCAAAAGTTTGGGACGATTAATTTTAATTTTTAAATCTTATATAAAAAAATTCGATTGTAAATTCAGGAAAGGAGTAAAATCAAATAATGCCTGATTATAAATATCCCGCATTAACTGCTGATGCGGTAATTAGATACAAAAAGAATAACCTAATCCTTATTCGAAGGAAAAATCCTCCGTTTAAAGGTAAGTTGGCCCTACCTGGAGGATTTATTGATAAGGGTGAAACTCCAGAACAAGCATGTATTAGAGAAGCTAAAGAAGAAACTAATCTCGATATAAAAATTATTCGAAAAGCAGGCATATTTTCCGGTCCCGATCGCGATCCTAGAGGCCTTGTTGTTACTGTCGCATTCTTATGTGAACCCCTAAAAAAGAGCGGAGCCCTCAAAGCTCAGGATGATGCTGCAGGATTAGAAATTGTGCCATTTTCAGAAATTTCATCTTTAGAGTTTGCTTTTGACCATAAAGATATCATAAAAAGAGCTGGGATCATAAAAAATTTAGATTGAATTAAAAAATTTTAATAATTATTGATTTATTTTTTCTCGAAATATATTTCAAAACATTTGCAGCAAGGAATTCCTATATTTATCTCATTATAGTAAAAATCATCAAAATCTTTCGATTCATCAATGAGATCTAATAATTTTTCTTTTAACATTATCAAGCCGGGCTCTCTACTGTAATAAAACTTCTTGAGGCTATCAAAATGATTTTTATTTTTACATATAGGACAAATTGAAAAATGTTGTAAAAACTCTTTGAATTTACTATCTTCTCTTGGAATGAAAATCGAAAAATCTTCAATTTGATAATAGGGTTCGATCTTCTCAATCAAAATCTTAAAGATTGTCTCTTTTTTCTGTTTGAGATCTTTGTCATAAATAGATGTGAAAAATATTCCGTCTAAATCAAACTGTTCAATTAAATCATTAACTTCGTCGTCAGTAACCTCACGGATATATAAGTCATTTTTAGTTCCTATTAAAACAATTGGTATTTTATAATTATTAATTATTCCGTTTTTCCTAACTGTTTTAATCCAAAAGTTTAATTCTTCAAAAGACTCATGATTTGACACATCAAAACATAAAATAGCACATGAGACTCCTCTGCAAAATACTGGAAAAAGAAAACGATATCTTTCCTTTACATTAGGATCCCAACAAATAAATTG
>CAZRKO010000309.1:0-2149 GCA_964600445.1 uncultured archaeon | reverse complement strand
TGATTTTTTAATTATTACTTTTAGCAGTTTATACAAATTTAGAATTTCGATATAAGAAATATGTTTATCCCATTTATAAGTCTAGTATTTTTTGGTTACAGAAAAGTAAATATTCAAATCCCAAATTTACCGAAGAAAAAGTTATTTTAAAAATTCAAGAATAGTTTTGACGAATTTTTCCGGTTCTTCTACGAATAGCATATGGGCGTTGTTATCGAATAAGACCAAGTTTGCTACGGGTATTAATTTAGTTAAATCTTCTGAGTTTTGTGGTGGACAGATAACATCTTTCTTACCGTGCATCAGTAAAGTAGGAGAATTGATTTTTTTGATTCTTCTATTATTGAGGCTACCATTTGCTACAAATTGGCGTTTAAGGCTATATGTTGGCGTTGGTGCTTTGATGAGTCTTTGAATTACTACTTCTATTAGTTCCGTGTTGCTTTTAATGAACTCCTCAGTATATAAAACTGGACTCATTTTTCGAAGTATCTCTTCATATGTTAATCCTTCTATATCTCCAAAGAAAATCTGCGCTGTTTCGACCGAGGGAGGAACGCTGTAAAGTGTCGAACAGAGAACGAGTTTTTCAACCCTCTCGGGATAATTAATACTTAGTCCCAGAGCATATTGTCCACCCGCTGAATGCCCAAGCACATGTGCCTGTTCAATCTTTAAAATGTCCATTAAACCTACTATATCATCAGCAAACATCTTAATTGAATATTTAATGTCGGGTTTATCGGTTCGACCCGCTCCCCGATTATCGAAGATAACGGTTTTAAAGCTTTTTGAAAGCTCTTCTATTACAGGACGAGGCCACACATCAAGAGAACCGGCGAATCCATGTATCATCACGAGTGGAAATCCATCTCCGTGAATTTCATAATACATATTTATATCGTTAACTTTAATTTTTGGCAATTTAAACTTACCTCCAAATATTTTAACATTCGATTTCTTTTTTAATAGAAAAATTCGTTATGAAAAATAGGTTTATTCCAAATATAAATCTTACATTCTTGTGAATATTCTAATCCTAATTTTTCAAGAATTTATCTTAAAATGGAGTAAATTTGCTCTAAATAAAAAAAAGATAAAAAAGAAGTTTATAATCCGATTATTTTCTTGATATCGTCTACGAGCAAATCCAAAGTATTTTCCGCGTCGACCTTTTTCAAGATTATTTAGTCTAAATAACAGCACTTTGGATATTTTTTTTTAATTTTTTCGAGACCTTTTCTGTTGTAAATACTGAACCATACATTAATTCTATATTACATAAAGTGGCTTCATGAAGGGATGGTGACCACGCAGCACATGCATCATCTATTAAAATTACATTATATCCAAGATCAGCAGCTATCCTCGCTGTATTTTCCACACAAAAATTGGTCACAACTCCAGTAATAATTACCATAGATATACCTAAGTTTCTTAATTGATGATCAAGGTCGGTTGAACTAAAAGTTCCGCTAGTCGTTTTAAGAATTATTACATCATTTCCTTTTGGTGTTAGAACAGGGATAATTGATGCGCTAGGATCTTGTTTGTCAGGAAAGATCGGCTCATCTATTAGATTTTCCGCTAACTCATTCACTGCTCGAATATTTCTAGCATAATCTTTGCGATCTGGACGCATTGATGCAAATTTTGTGAAATAGACCGGAAGATCATGGGCTCTAAAAAATTCAAGCAAGTGAATGATATTTTGAATGACCATATCTTTCACTCTTCCTACAAAATATTGAAGCAACCCTGGAACTGTTTTTTCAAATAAACGTACAACTGATGAATCTTCACTCACTTGATACTCTTGCATATCGACGACAATTAAAGCACAAGACATCGGGTCAAGCTTTTGCGTCATAAGTTGACGCCTTAGCTTAAGATATTGCTCTATTTTATCTTCTTGACTACTCATTACATATTTCACTCTTTAATTTTTGATTTTTTGATTTTTTAATTATTACTTTTAGCAGTTTATACAAATTTAGAATTTCGATATAAAAAATAGTCTAATTCCCCTTATAAATCTTATATTCTTGTACATATTCTAATCCTAAATTTTTCAAGAAATTATCTTAAAATAAATTAAATTTGTTCTAAATAAAAAAAAGAGAAAAAAGAAGGTTATAATCCGATTATT
>CAZRKO010000308.1:0-2161 GCA_964600445.1 uncultured archaeon | reverse complement strand
CGATTTACTAGCATACAAAGAATACATGATTGGCAATTTAAAAGATTACGAGCTGCCGAATGAGGAAATTCAGAAAGCTTTAGCAGCACCAGATATGCCTAATATTGACGAATCACATTTTTAGGTCAAATCTTTAATTTTTTTTAATTTTATTGTTATCAATTCAATTTTGATAAAGGTTTTAATATTTCACAGATAATATCTATAAGAAAACTTAAGGAGATTATTGATTTTTGGATCTGTTATCAATTATCATTATTTGTATTTTGTATATATATGGGCTAATCTCGTTCTATATAGCTTTATTAGCAAAAAAAAAAAGCGAGAAAGGAGCCTTTATTAATAATTTAGTAAACTCACTAATCCTCATAATTAGCATTTCAATTAATATAACGATAAATGCCCTTAACATTTCTAATATTGGTTTTATTGTTTTCCCATTTGATATATTTATGATAATTTTTGTTATTTTTTTCTTACCTCATTTTTCGTTTTCAGTATATAGGGAAAAGCGGAAATTTAGATTAAAAGAAAAAACAATGGAAGAAAATGCCTTACACTTAACAGAGGAACTCCCATTTAAATACGAACTTTATAGAAAATTAACGCACTTAGTTGTCTTAGGAATTGCGTTTTTTTATTTCACTCTTGGTTTTCTAGTACAAAATTTCTTCGTCTATATATTAGATTTCTTTCCGAGTATCGTCTCTGATTTTTTCTTTTCCATCTATAACATCGAAGCCAATAAAATGATTTTTACGCAATATTTAGTGGTTTTTTTAGTTGGAGTATCATTAATTGGTTTCCTGACAGCTGATTTTATTAGAATTTTAAAGCCAAACCTTTATCCGTTAAAACCAATTAATCGAATTCTTAGGAAAAAGGAACGCCATATGAGATTAGGACCGCATATATCAATGGGAATTGGTTGTTTTTCAATTATTATATTGTACGGTCCTTTTCAGCCTATTGGTCCATTTTCTATATGCACATCAATGACTATGTCAATTTTTGGAGATATGGCTGCTAATTTAGTAGGGCGAAAATTCGGACATAATAAAATTCGAAAAACAAAAAAGACTTATGAGGGTTTATTTGCTGGAATGAGCGTAGCATACATATCTGGAATTATTACATTATTATTATTAAGTCAATTATACGCAATTAATCTCATAATTTTAATTCTGCTTCCCTTAGTTGGAACCGTGATTATTGGGATTTTAGATTTTTTAGATTTAGATGTTGACGATAACTTATCCTATAATTTTGTATTATCAACTATTTTATTTTTCATATCAATATTCATATTAGCTTAAAAAACTGAAGACACTTATTCGCAAAATTTTTCAATAAGAAAATTTTATAAATAAGAACATGAGCGAAGAAAAATTAAAAATAGATAAAATAAAGAAAGGGACTGTTATCGATCATATTGACAGTGGGTATGCTTTAACAATTCTAAATTTAACTGGACTTGGTGAATCTCCAAATCTTATGACAATTGGCGTTAATGTTTCCTCAAAGAAATACAACAAGAAAGATATTATAAAAATTGAAGGTGAGTTTTTAGATAAAATTCAAATGCAGCAGATTTCAATACTTTCACCAAACGCTAAGATATCTTTAATAGAAGACTATAAAGTTATTGAAAAAAAGGAAGTAAAACTCCCTGATATTATTAAGCAGCTGATTTTGTGCCAAAATAAAACTTGTATTTCAAATTCAGAAGAGCCTATTGACACTGAATTTAATGTGTTGGAAGAAAAGCCATTAAAAATTCAATGCGTATATTGTAATAGAATTTACAAATTGGATGAAATCGTTTTTAGCTCTAAAGAGAAGATAGAGAAGAGGATCAAACAATCCATTCAATTGTAGTTGGTTAAATAAAGGCTAGAAAGGTATGTGTAAGTATCGTAATAATCATAAACAATAAGAAATAAATACCTATCCCTGGTTTAATGATGTTTTTCCAATTCCACTCTTCTTTATCATATTCATATTTCAAAACAAAAAAACTAACAATAAAAGGCGTGATAAACCAGAAACACAACATCCAAATAAATAACCAAAAACCAAAAACCATTTTGGTATTTGGGATACCAAATAATATTCTTCCTACTAAACCACATGTCACTCCTGTAATCGCTCGTATCCAATA
>CAZRKO010000307.1:0-2174 GCA_964600445.1 uncultured archaeon | reverse complement strand
GGGAGAATTCTCCATATCGGAGTTATCCGGGACTTCAATTCCCGGAGGGCGCATTTTTTACATCTATGCTAAATTTTTTAAGAGTTTTATATTTCATCTTTAAAAATTATATTAATATTTGCAAACAAAAAAGTATAAATATACGAATTTTTATAATTTTTTCAAAAGCGCTCTGAATAAACTTCATCAACCATTATTGCTTTCATCCTATTTTTGGGGCGTTTTTTTATTTTCTTCCTATTTAAGTGATTTTAAAACCAATGAATAAGTTGTTTTAAAATGTTATTATGGTGAGAACAACTATATCTTATAATAGAAAGAATTAAATTTCGGTACTTTTTTCTTTGAATTGAAAAGATGCCCGTTCATTTTGCTTTCATCCTAAAACAAAATTTCGCGCTTATCGCACGGGCGTTTTTTCTACTATAATTTACAAAACTATCACTTCTTACATTTAAATCATAATTATCTTTTAGAAATAAAAAATAGATCTCCTTCATTGATTTTAATAAATAAATTAAAAATTCCTCTATCAAATTTAAAATAATAGTCGCTAAAAAATGGTAAAATACATAGAAAAAGAATTTAAAACCGCCATTAATAAGTTAAAATTTCCAGATTCGTGGTTTTGGGCTCGCTACACTTTAAATCCTTATTCTGGTTGTGAACATGCTTGTATTTATTGCGATGCTAGAAGCCAGCGTTATTATTTAGAAGATTTTGAAAATAAGGTTATAATTAAGACTGATATTGATAAGAAATTAGAGCTTAGGATTAAGCGCGCAAGAAAGTTATTACCTGACGTAGTTGGAGCAGGAGGTGTAAATGACCCATACCAACCGTGTGAAAAAGAGGTTGAAAATACTCGAAAAATATTACAGATTTTGGCAAAGTATAAATATCCAGTTAACGTTGCTACGAAGTCTGATCTAATTACTAAAGATATTAATATTTTTAAAGAAATTGCAAAAGAAACATGGTGTACTATTGGTTTCTCGATTACCACGATTGATGAGGATCTGGCAAAATTTTTAGAACCATTCTCTTCGACTCCTATTGAGCGATTAGAGGCTTTAAAAACCATCAAAAATCAAGCACCCGATGTTCAAGTTGGTACTTATTTCATGCCAATAATTCCCTTTTTAGAAGATTATGAAGAAAATCTTAGAGAGGTAATTAAAAAGTCTAGGGACGCAGGGGCGGATTTCGTATTATTTTCTCCGGGATTAACCATGAGAGATTTACAAGCAGAATTTTTTATTAAAAAACTTAAGGATAGCAAATACAAAAACATAGTTCAGCCTCTATTAGATCTGTATAAAGGTCAAATATATCCTCCCTCAGATTATGTTCGAAAAATTCATCCAATTCTATTAAGTTATTGTGATAAGTATAAAATATCTATAAGAGTAAAAAGATGGATTCCATCTGATTATCGTAAATGGAACTATAAAATTTCAGAGCTTTTATTAAATAAAGAGTATATTAACGCAGTAACAACAGGGAAGTCTAATAAAACTATGATGTGGGCAGGATTAAATCTAAATAACTTGGAAGAATCTATTTTAGATGTCTATAAAAGAGGAGAATTATTAAAATTAAAGAATTTTAATAAAAAAACTGTTGAGTTTGTTAAACCTTTTTTAAAAAAAAGTAAAAATTTAAAGCGAAAAACAGGATTGGATCAATTTTTATAGTTGATAAAGTAGTTAATAAAAGATAAATGAGTAAGTATGGGAAAAACCAAAGTTTATGTTATAAAGCGACAATCTGAAGAAGTAAATCAAGAGGTTGTTCTAAGAACTCTTAAAATGATACCATTAAAGAATTATATTAATAATTCTGAGAGTTCAATATTGATTAATCCGAACTGGGTGACCTCAGATCATTCTAAAACAGGGAATGTAACATCAACTGATACTCTGGAAGGCATTGTGTTGTATTTAATTGAAGAAGCAAAAATATCTCCGGAAAAATTGATAGTGGCCGATGGTGGAAGCTATTCAACTGATGTAGCCATGAAAATAAATAACGTATTCAAATTAGAACAATATGGCGTAAAAGTTTTCAATTTAAATGATGATAAATTGGTAAAGGATATAAAAATCCCGAACTATAATGCATTAAATTCCGTGAATATTGCTAAAACAGCTATGGATGCGAGCTGTATTATT
>CAZRKO010000306.1:0-2176 GCA_964600445.1 uncultured archaeon | reverse complement strand
TATTACTGATTTGGTTTTTAACAGGAATCAAAGTAATTCTAGAATATCAAAGGCTGGTTGTTTTTAGATTAGGGAAATATACAAGAACTATTGGACCAGGTGTAGTGTATGTATTGCCTTTTCTTGAGAAATCGAGAATAATAGATATAAGAATAATAACTGCCGACATACCACGTCAGGAAGTAATCACGAGAGATAATATTCCAGTTATAGCTAATACAGTTGTGTTCTTTAAAGTGGAAAAACCTGAAAATGCAATTATAAAGATTGAGAATTATAGATATGCAGTACAGCAATACACTCAAACCGCATTAAGAGATGTTTTAAGCAGTATGGAGTTGGATAGTGTGCTAACTGACAGAGAAAAAATAGCTACATCCATTCGCGAGATAGTTGATGCAGAAACGGCAGAGTGGGGCATTGATATTAAAAGTATTAAATTACAAGAAATAGAGTTACCAGACATGATGAAAAGAGCCATGGCAGCACAAGCAGAAGCTGAAAGGGAAAAACGGGCAGCTATCATTGGTGCTGAAGGGGAGTTAGAAGCAGCAGAGAATCTACAGAAGGCAGCAGCTCTTATGTCAATAGAAAGAGGGGCACTTCAGCTTAGGGTTTTACAAACAATAAGGGATATTTCTCCAGATCCATCTCAAAAAATTGTTATTTTTATGCCAAGCATAGTTGAGAAATTCCTTGATAGACTGTAGAATAAGGCTGAATTAGTTTATTTCTAAATATTGTGTATTTTTTTTTTTTAATATATCTCATTATGCTTTAATTCAATTTATTTTAACAAGTAAGAATCAGAGTCCTCTTTCACGCAACTTTTTTTTTAAGGCTTTTTGTTTTTCTCCTTTCAGATCATAAAAAAATAACATAACAAGACCACTCAAGAAAATACAAATCTTTGGAATCAATACCGTGTGAACACGAATCCCCCAAACAGCTGTAGCACTTTGTACAGCATGAGGATCAGGATTATATCCAGTGGCAATATGTACCCATGTGATAATGATAGCTTGAAAAATTACGGATGTGCGTACGAAAAACAGTCTAATTCCCAGAAGAGTTGCTTCTTGATGTTTCCCCGTAAGTAGAGTAGTTTCATCATACACATCTGATATAATCATTAATATTACAATTGCTGTACTACAATCAACTGCGCCCCGCACAAATGAAAGTATAATAGCTTCTTCTAAAGTTGTTATCCATAAATATGGTATGAGAGAAAACCCCGCTAAAAATAAACCCAGTATATAAGTTTTTACATGCCCATGTTTCCTTATAAAATTAAGCCAAAAAGGCATAGCTACAAAAAAAGATATAAAATATGCCATAGAAGTAAATATTGAAAAGTATAGAGGTAATCTTAACACATCCTTCATAAAATAGATACCTGAGGCTAGACCTAAGGCCCCTGCTATTCCGCCCAATATACCAGCAATGAGAGAACTTCGAAAATTTTTTTGGCGAAATATTAGTTTCAACATTTTCCAGAAAGAGGTTGTTTTTTCTTCCATACGTCCCTTTAGATAACGAGCTTTAGCTTGTTCAGACTCAGATATGCCGGGTATAATAATAATGATGCAAACGATCAAAACTAACATAGCTATTAACGCAGCTAACACAAAGGTGCTTCTGTCACCATATATAACTGTAAGTGGCCATATAAATCCCATAAAGAAAAGAATTATACCACTAAAAATCATATTTATTCCACTTGCCCTTCTTCTCTCAGAATCTTCACGGAATTGGTTAACAAAACCTCCAACAAAATGTTCATTAAAAATTGTAAAAAATGTGTTAAAAAGGCAAGTCATAATTAGCATATACCAAAAAATTGGCCACGGGTTCGTTTTCGCGTCATAAATAGGTGGCGTGTAGATAAGATAAAAAAATATCACTGATAAGAAAGCCGAAATCATGATCCATGGCGACCTCATCCCCCATTTCTTCATCCATGGAATTGGTCTATCAGTTAAATACCCTAATAAAGGGTAATTTATCATACTCCAAATTGCATAGATCACAAATGAGATCCCAAGTAAATTGATTGGCAAGCCAATCTCAACCTCATAAAAGTAAAAAACAGAAAGTGCGAAAACACTATTTAGGTAACTAAAAATAACAAAACCAAAAGTAAAGCAACTAACTCAATTTTTTAATCTTCCTT
>CAZRKO010000305.1:0-2185 GCA_964600445.1 uncultured archaeon | reverse complement strand
ATAAAAGAATCTCTTTCCCCGGTAAAAACTGAAGAAGAGGAGGCGAGTGGCTGATGGCCGAAGGTTTGTTAGAAGAGATGATACAGAAGATTAACGCAATTACTCAATCTTTAGATGGAACAATTGCTCAATTACAAAACATGAATGTATCTATCAATACGATGAGCCAGCGGTTTAGCGAAGAAATAGTAAGCTTGACAGAGAACATACGTCTTATAGTGGAAATCTTAAAACAATTTAGAGTTCAATCATCCAAATCGATTAATGAACTTTCTAAAGATGTGAATGAAAAAATACAAGAATTATGGAATAGAAAATCGGTTGAGGCAATTTTAAAGCAAGAAAAGGAAGCAATTGATAAAATACGAGAAGGAGAAAAATCAGTTGCTAATAATCTATATTATGCTCAATTACTTTCTATTATTCGTTCTATACGAGAGGAAACTTATCGTATTTTATTAAGCAGAAAATAAAATTAATATTTTCTTTTTAACTCTTAGATCATCAAAATGAATAAAAATCTACTCATTTTATTTCAAATAATATTATCATATATATTTTGATAAATTACCTGTGGCATCAATCCGAATGCCTCTATCCCATCAATCTTTACGGAATTTGGGAATGCCTTTTTCATGATATTATAAGACTGAAATGGATGAATTAATATTTAAAAGGAGACTCGGGTAAAAAATAACTGTTTTATTATCTCAATTTAACATAAAATTTATCAATTTATCTATTATTTTCTACTATATTATTTGTAGATCGTATAACTTTTTAAGGTGATTTATTTAAATGCCAATTGGATGTTTTGTAATATTGTTAGAGAGCGAGTCGGAATATAATACTTTAGGGTATTATTTTAAGGAAGGAAAATCAGATTTTAAAATTACGAGTGATTTATACCTTAGATTAAATTTAGACCATTCAAAAAATGAATATACGCTATTAAAATTAAAAGATCATCATTTAGTTTCTTATATATATAAATTTAAAGGAAAATTAAGTCGAAAAGCATATGGACTTATAGTTGGATTATTGTTAAGTGAAAGTGATGATCCTGAGAAACTGAGAACTCCTTTAAAAAACTCTGCAGTAGCTTTAGAACAGATTAGCCTCCTTGATATAACTAAAGAAGAATTTGAGCCAAAATTGAAAGGGATTTACCTTGAATTTTTGGAAACATTAACGGATATTTTGGATCCTAACGCCCTAAAAGAAAGTATTATTAACCGAACAAAAGAAATGTTAAGTGGAGGCAAACAAGAAAGAAGAATTGCTCAAGAATTATTAGAGAAAATCGAAGATAATGTACATACTAAAATTACCGATTATTATGAATCCGCAGAAGATGCCTTAAAAGACTGGGACTATGAAAAAGCATCAAAGCAGTTTAAAAAAGCGGCAGAGGTAGCAGAAGAACTTTTAGAAAAAGAATTAGCCAAATCATTAAATGAGAGAGCGAAACTATCTTTTAATATTCCAGATTTAACTAAAAAAAGAGACAACATAGTAAAAGAAGCAAGGAATGCTCTCAGAAATGAGAATTTTCATTCCGCATATATATTTTATCTTAGAGCAGCTGAGCTTTCAAAAGAATTGATGCAGACTGAGAAGGAAGAAGAAAATAGGTTGAAATCCAAGGCTCTACAAGATATTTATTTGTTTGAAGAAAGAATGAGAAAAAAAAAGTAATTCATTAATCTATATCTTTATTATTTTAAATTTAACCAAGAATTTTTCGATGAGATCGTGACTGAACTATATCAAGATGTTGTTGCCCTTTTAACTGATTTTGGTCCCATGGGACATTATGTAGCAAGTATGAAAGGAGTTATATTAAAAATAAATCCCAATATTAAAATAATAGATATTTCACATAATGTTTCTTCTTATTCCATAATTGAGGCTTCCTATTTAATCAGTGCAACCTATAAATATTTTCCAGAATATACCGTGTTTATTATAGTTGTGGATCCAGGAGTTGGAAGCTCAAGAGAAATCTTAGCTTTAAAAACAAAATCAAAGTTTTTCTCTGCTCCGATATTTTCTTTCTGCCTGTG
Organism: uncultured archaeon; assembly: GCA_964600445.1. Classification (GTDB taxonomy): domain Archaea; phylum Asgardarchaeota; class Lokiarchaeia; order Sigyniarchaeales; family SOKP01; genus LW40-45. Next base: position 119 of record CAZRKO010000305.1, on the reverse strand, counting down.
ATAAAAAATTCTGTCATCCTTCTGAAGAAATTTCTTGCAAATTTGAGGCGTTCTGTCAGAAGAATCATTGTCTGAAATAATTAATTCATATTCAATAAATGTTTGTTGTAATAACGCAT
>CAZRKO010000304.1:0-2242 GCA_964600445.1 uncultured archaeon | reverse complement strand
GGATACAGCAAAAAACTTGCCCTTACCTATTTTTGCGATTTCTCGACAAGTATCTATTCCTCTGTCAGCATCATTTTCGGCGGGCATTCCGATCACATGTAATTTTGGATATTTTTTTGCCAAAATCACAGGATCTTCCCCACGATTGTAATTCCCATCAGTAATTAAAATACCAAATTGATCTTTCACATTTTCCTTAATTTTATTCAATTCTTTTAACCCTTTCTCAAGACCAATATGTATATTCGTAAATCCTACAGCTTCGGAATCTAATATCTCATCGATTATATTTGAAATTGATTTTATTCTATTATCAATTTTTTTCAATACCATTGCGGTTGAGTTAAACAAAACAATGCTATAATCTTCTTTTTCCATATTATAAGCCAAGACTGAAGTGGTTAAAGCGGCATTAAGTAAAGTTTTACCATACATGCTTCCGCTGGTATCAAGAATCAGTATTACCTTCCTTTTTTGTCGTCTCCTTTTTATACCATATATATCTTTATAACTGAGACTTTTTTCAAAAATTTTAAGAGGATTATGTTGAATAGTCTCATCTAAATTAAACTCGGGCATACCAATATGATAATAAGGTACTGTTTTTTTCTTAATCCCTTTGAGACCTCTGCTGGTTATTTTTAAAGAGGTTTTTAATATGCTTTGACGAGCTAATCGTCTAAAAATATTCTTGTATTTCTTTGAGATCGGCCGTCTTATAAAAAAATAAACTTCTGGCATTATTTCTGGTGATTCTTCAGCTTTTTCAGAAAAGAATCTCACACCCTCGTCACAATCAAGAGCATCTGTAGCCGCATAGATGTTTGCTTTAAGCATGCCCATTATGGCTTCAATATTTTTATATTGAATAGCCATATACGTCAGATCTTTTATTTGTTTATAATCTAATGTGCCAGCCAAATATTTATAATAGTCCGATTTTTTCTTTTTTTTTCTGATTATTTCTAATCTTAAAATTTCTTTATCAGTAAGTTGTTCAGTTAACCTTACATTGAGCCGCTTTTTCTCAATCTCCTCGGTAATTTCCGCAGAGAAATCATCGATTATTGAAAATCTGAATTATTTAATACCGCTAAAACGATGTCTGTAATCAATTCTACCTTAGATTTATTAATCCCATCTTCAAGCTCTATTTTATTATAGAGAGCCATAATAGCAGCATCAACCCAGTTTTTAGTGCTATTAGCCTTTTCATATTGGGTCATTAGTGCCGCTATATCAATAGCACCCCTAATGGAGCTACCCCTTCTTATAGAAGTATTATTTCTTGTTATTTGAATTATTTCTTGAGCAATTATAGGAATTCTTTCATCTTGACTATCAAAATCTACTTCTTGCTTAATAATCTCTAGTTCTTCGTCAGGAGTTTGATAATCAAGTTTAATCCAAATAAACCTATCTTTAAGTGCTTCTCCTAAGACAGTAACACCTACGTGAGCAGAAGGATTTAAAGTAGCAATTACAAAAAAATTCTTATCTGCGTGAATCAATTTTAGTTTAGGAATTTTCAATAGTTTTTCATCTAAAGCCGATAGTAATACGTTTTGAGTGCTTTCTGGCATCCGATTTATTTCATTTATAAATAGACAGCCTCCATTCAACATGGCAGAAGCAAGTGGGCCGTATACATATGAATCCTCTATGTAACCCTTAGCAATTACAAGTGGTGGATCAAAATATCCAATTAGATTGTGAGTTAATGTTTCTTCAGCACAATCAATCCGGTAAAACTTAGAATCAAAATAAGAAGAAACCGCTTTGGCAAGTGTAGTTTTTCCTACACCTACTTCACCTTCAATTAATATATTTTTTCCTACTGAATGGGCTAATATGATTTTCTTTAACTCATCTATTCTTCCAATAATTTTGTACTTATCTTGTATATCTTTTACTTTTCTGGTTTTATCAACCATAGTTTTAAGAATAATTCATTTCTAATAATTTTTTAGATTATTAATTTTATCTCAACATCATGATCTTTCTTAGATTATTACAAAATATTTGTTATTTGCACAATCTAAAAAGTGTCTAAATAAATCGAGTATAATGAGGGAAATTGAGGAATTGGTAGTAGTTGTAATAGATATAATATCACTAAACTAAAAACAAAAAACCAGAAAATTATAAAGATTATATCTTTTAGTTTAAAAGATACTTTTACAAGATTAGTACGATCTTTATAAATGCCAAAACATCTATTTTCCATTGAAATGGAAGTTAC
>CAZRKO010000303.1:0-2253 GCA_964600445.1 uncultured archaeon | reverse complement strand
ACAGGTCGTATTATTTCGACAGCGTCTTTAAATCTCATAGATAAAAAACTAAATTATTTTTATTTTATATTATAATTTTTTTTACTATTTTTCCCAGCATCCTTTATTTCGTCAATAATAGTTTTTAAGGAGTTCCCGTTGTCTTTTAAGACATTATTTTCTAAATATGTCCCCATAACTATGACATCTGCCCCGGCTTCAACAAAGCTTCGAGCATCTTCCTTAGAACTCACTCCCCCACCCACAATTATTGGAATACTCAAAATGTTTGAACAAAGTCGAACAATTTCAGCAGGAATTCTTTCGCTACCAGAACCTGCTTCTAAATATATAAATTTAAAACCAAAATATTCAGCTGCTAAGGAATAAGCGGCAGTTAATTTTGGTTTACTTCTTGGGAGAAGTTTTGCTCTGCTTATCCATCCGGCAGTACCACCAGGCTCGATAATTAGATATCCCGTAGAGAGTGTTTCAAGGTTAGACATTTTTACCGTGTATGAAGCTATTGCTTGTTGTCCCACGATGAAATATGGATCCTCAGAATTTAAAATAGACATGAATAAAATAGCATCTGCCTTATTTGATAAATTTGCAACTCCTCCCGGAAAGATAATAATTGGCAGATTTACTTTATCTTTAATTGCTAATATTGTCTCATCAACAAATTTTTGATCAAATACCGTGCTTCCACCAATTAGGATTGCATCAGTTCCTGCTTGTTCGGCGAACAGTGCCATTTTTCCTGCTTTGGTGGGATTTTGCTTGGTAGGATCTGGATCTATTAAGGAAAAATGAAGAGTTCCATCACGATTAATTTTATTTATTAAAAATTCGTAAATGCTTGTCTTTAAAGTGTTACTCGTTAATACATCGACCATAAAATTCACTTAATATAATTAATTTACTTTTTTAGCATTTATTAACATTTTCTTAATTTTATCATATACTTGAATGGCTCGTTTTTTCCATTCTTCAAAATTTGCAATGTTTGTTGGAAAGTTCTTGTAAAGTTTTGATATTTCGTTCATCCGTATCCTTAAGTAATTTAAATCCAATAAAAGGTTTGGTTTGGAAATTCCTTTAAACGCTTTTGTTACCATGTTAAGTAATGGTAATTCAAATTCTCCAGTTGTAGAAATTTCAAGTATTTCTTCACCGCTCAATAAGTCTTGTTGTAAAGCAAAATTTAGATCTTCGTTTGGGAGTATTTGGAGAGTCATTCTTAATAAGTCTAAAGAAGCAAATTCTGCACCAAAACTAGTCATAACCTTATGGTTATAATTCCATAATGATTTAACAGAATAATCCCCTTTCTCAACCGCATTTATTGCCGCATTTGCAGCATAAAGACCTCCTCTCATAGAAGGATCAATCCCACCTCCATGAAGGGGGTTAACTTGACAAGCAGCATCTCCGATGAACATAATTCCATTATCAGCACACGACCAAAGAGGCCTTCTAACAGGCACTACCCCTCCACCTGACGAAATTATTTCGTATTTTGAGGTTTTTATGAATTCGTTAAAAACATTTTGACGATATAAGTCTTTTACCTTACCTTTAAGATTCATGAATGTTCCGATACCAATGTTGAGAGATGATTGATTTTTCGGAAAGTACCAGATATATCCCCCCGGTGCTTTATCTCGATCTAAAATGATTGAAATATAATCGGGACTAGTTATACTTAGATCTTGAGGAGAGAACTTTATTATTTCCCTGTAACAAAGGATACTATCTTCCTTTAGTATCTCTTTCTCTATTAAAGTGCTTTTTACCTTTTTCCTAAGGGGAGAATAAAACCCAGATGCGTCTATTAAAATTTTGGATCGTAAATCCACTTTTTCCCCATTCTTTAGTTTTACCTTTACCCCGGAAACCGTATTTTGACTATATAATAAATCTAAAGCCATTGTATTATCAAGAAATAATTCCACACCGGCATTTAATGCTTCATTAAGTAATCTTTGACCAAATTCTACCCTATTAACAATGTAACCAGCTTGTTTTGGATCGGTTAGATCAATGCATTTCTTTAGGTTGGGAGAATATAATTTAGCGCCTTTGATTTTGCAGGAAAGCTCATCATCTTTCGGGTGTTTAATCTTAAGAAAATCAAATATTTCAGATCCAACCGCATCCCCACAGATTTTATTACCTATTTCTTTTCTGTCTTTACTATCGATAAGACAGACACTCAATCCGCTTTCAGCGGCAAACCGGGCAGCAGTACTTCCTCCCGTCCCCGCGCCA
>CAZRKO010000302.1:0-2257 GCA_964600445.1 uncultured archaeon | reverse complement strand
TAATTGGAAGAGTTAGAAATAGAAAAGAAGAAGAATTAAGAAGGATAGGGAGTGTGGATGATACGGAGGTAATTTTAGAGTTTGAGCATTTAGAGGATAAGTATGAAATTACTCGGCGTTATAATGGAAAACATACACATAAATTAATCAAAGGATATACGGAGGAAATACTTGAGGACGAGGAAGAGATCTTAGAATTTATACTTGATATTTTTAAAGTTAATCGGTCTTTTTTAGAAAATATTTTATATTCTCCTGAAGGGGAAACATATAACTTTTTAAAGGTTGATAAGAGAAATCTAATTGATTTTTTGGAGAATTTGGTCGGAATTGGAAAAATTAATGAATTTTATAGATATGTGACAAATTTAAAAAATGATTTTGAGAAAAAGAAAAAAGAAACTAAAACTTATATTGAGAAGTTAGAAAAGATAGAAGAACTGGAGGATCTAGGAAAAAAAGTCGATTTGCAAAGAGAAATAAACATGGTTTTCCAAAATATTAAGAACATAGATGATGAAATTCTCAAAAAAGAAAAGGAAAGATCAGAATTAACTGAGAAATATGAGAAAGATTACAGGGACCATTATACTTTTAATAATGAATTAGAAAAACTCGAAAATATATATAACCAGAAAAAGGAATTATTTTTAGAGATTAATATTCGAGAATTTAATCTACAAGAATTTTTATTGAGAGTAGAGAATATTAATGAATTGATTGGACAAAAACATAAGAATGTGCGTAAATATCGAGATGATATAAGTAAAATGCAAAAAAAAATTGCTGAAAATAATGTTAAAACAGAAGAGAGAAAAAAAATACAGGAAATAATGGATAAACTAGAGTATAACCTCTACGATGTTCTTGAAGTGGACTGTCCGCTATGTAAAAAACCGTTAAAAAAATCAGAATTTTTAGAACACCATAAGGACATTCACGTGGAATTAGAGCATATACATAGAGAAACTTCTCAGTTTGATGAGGAATTAAAAGATTTAAGAAAAAAAGAAAAAAATTTAAGAGATTCAGAGCAAATGTTAGAAGATTCTCTAAAATTAATAGAATCTCTGGAGAGGTTTGATCCGAGTAAAATAGAAGAGATGACTGAACAGAAATCTGAGTATGAAGAGATAAAAGAAAAGATTGAATCTGAATTAAGGCAATCAAAAGATAAGAGAAAAAAGTATGAAAGTCGGGAAAGAGAAATTCAGAAAAAACTAAGTGAAATAAAAGCTGCTGAAAAAGTAAGAGGTGCTTTAGAATATGAGAAAGAATACCAGAAAAATATAAAAGGGGGTTTAATTTGTGAATTAATCGAGGAAGTAACTAAAAAAGTTCTGGATAAACAAAGAAATGTTAGCCTAAACGAAATTAAAGATGAGATCCAGAACATTTGGCAAATAATTTTTCCCTCAGAGAAAAGACGATTATTCTTTACTGATGATTACGTACCGTACTTTGAAAAAAATGGAGAAAATATATCCTATAAAAATGCCAGCGGAGGAGAAAAAATGATCTTATTAGTTCTTATAAAGACTGTGCTTGCTAAAAAATATACAGACCTTCCGTTCTTATTCTTTGATGAACCATTAGAACACTTGAATTTTGAGAACCGAATTAACCTTATTGATTATTTAACAGACATTTGTGATAAAGGACTAATCAACCAATTAATTATAACTACATTTGAAGAATCTCTTACAAGAAAATTTAGGAATTCAGATGAAGTTAATATAATTTCATTGTCTGAAGTGTTAAAATATGATTATGATCTTAGTACAAAAGTTTCTAAGAAAAAGAAAACAAGAGCAGATGTGATAGAACTGGATGAGGAAAAAGATCCCAATAAAGAAGCTTAACATCAACCAGAACCTTATTCCAATTTTATATAATGCTAAAAGATCTCTAATTCAATCAATTTATATATAAGGGCGAAGATGGGCTAGAACTCGCCGCCATTAGATTAAAAAGTATGAAAAAGAAAATAAAAGAATACCTCATTATAAAGATAAGGGAATGTCGGGAATATATAAAGCTGTTATGCGTGGAGAATGGTCTGATTTTGGTATAAAGAAGTGGATTGATTTAATAAACTTTGCATTCAATGAAGAACATTAGATTCTAAACTAATTTATTTCCTATCGCTAATTTTATTAGAGAATAGTTCCCATCTTATACTAATGAAAAATTATGTAATAATTTATTATGTGTATATATTAGAAACAATTGCGAAAAATAACAAAAAAAGATTCTA
>CAZRKO010000301.1:0-2260 GCA_964600445.1 uncultured archaeon | reverse complement strand
CTAAAATTGGGGCAATCGCTACTGGGGTAAATCCAACATACCAGCCTATGGAAATACTTCATCAATTAGATATTACTAAAACAAAGGTACTTATTGTTTTAGATGCTTTATACGAACCTTACATCAAACCAATTATTGCCAAAACTAGTATAGAAATAATTATTTACACTAATGTAGCTGATTTAGCACATGGATTAGGGTTTAAACGAACCTTAGGAATATTGTTAAAAAAAATTCCTAAAGGTAAGGTAGATTTTCCAGGAGCATTTAAGTTTATGGATCTTTTAAATACTCCCCCAGCAGTTCCAAATGTAAGAATTGACGTGAAAACCCATCCAGCAACCTACATTATGACTGGTGGAACTACGGGTTTGCCTAAAGCAGCTGTTTTGACTCACTTCAATGTTGTGTCTAATGCTCTTCAGTGTGTCTATTGGTTAGGCGGAGAAACGCCGGGTATTGGTTGCGTTGGCGTACTTCCATTATTTCACAGTTTTGCTCATACTGTTGTAATGAATACAACAATAAAATTTGGGGGATGGATGATGTTATTCCCAAGACCCCCAAATACTGAAGATTTGCTTGCTGATATTGAAAAATTGCCTGCACCTAAGGGTTTAGTCTATCCTGGAGCGGAGATTTTATTTAAGAGGTTAGCAGATTTTAAGGGCATTAAAAAATATCCGGGAGTTATGGGAAAGCTAAGATTATGTGTATCTGGAGCAGGTCCGTTACACCGACCCGTGCACGATGCTTTTATCGAGAATACTGGAGGCAAAATTGTTGAAGGTTATGGATTGAGTGAATCTAGCCCTGTAGTTAGTGCTGGAAATTTATTTGGTGAGAGTCCAATTGGGGTAATTGGTATGCCTTTTCCTGCAACTGAATGGGGAATCTGGCCTGCTGAAGACTTTGATCAAGGTCCCATCAGCTTAGGGAATCCTGATGATGTTAATTTTGGTGAGGAACATACTGGGGAATTATGCATCCATGGTCCACAAGTTATGTTGGAATATTTAAATACGCCCGAAGAAACTGCCGATACAATTAAAGAATTTGGGGGAAAATTATGGTTATTAACGGGAGATATTGGTTTTATGAACGAAGATGGTACAATTGAGTTGAGAGATAGAAAAAAACAACTCATAAAATATAAGGGATATTCATTGTATCCAAAAGAGGTAGAAGAGCTTCTTATGAAACATCCTGAAATTTCAGAAGTCGCAGTTGCTGGATTGCCGCATGATGATTTTGGAGAAACCGTTAAAGCTTGGGTCGAATTAATCCCCGGTTCTACTCTTACTCAAGAAACAATCAAGGAATGGGCTGCTGAAAATATGACACATTATAAACGCCCTTATTACGTTGAAATTATAGAGGAAGTTCCAAAAAATTTAATTGGAAAAGTACAAAGGCGTTTACTACAAGAAGCAGACCCCATTTGGCAAGAAAAACATGGAGATTCTTAAAATCTTACTTAGAACAAAATCCTTATTTTATCTTATTCTATTAAGAAAGATTCGAATTAAATAAGGTTTATATATCTCTTTTAAGTAAAATTAAAGATTAATAAAAATCTGACTTTTGTAGCATTAGTCTAGTTAAAGCCTTAAATGTCTTTTCTATATTTTCACCCGTTTTAGCGCTGCATTCTATAAAAGCATCCATATCTCTCGCTTCGGAAATCTGGATTCCTTCTTCGCTACTAACTTCACGTTCATCAAGATCGGCCTTGCCACCGACAACAATAACAGGGAACATCACCTCTATTTTCTTCCTTATAACGGTTAGCCAATCATCAATGTGGGCTAAAGAGGAATAATTTGTTATATCATACATGAAGATGCCACCATTTGCCCCCTTAACATATGTGGGCAATAAGAATCTAAAGCGTTCCTCACCACCAAAGTCCCAAATCTGAAGCTTAACTTTCTTTTCGTCTATTTCCAAGCTTTTTACTTCGAAATCAACGCCTATTGTCATGGTGGTATCCGACTTAAATAAATTTGTCAAATATCGCTGAGTCAAAGTAGTTTTTCCGCATCCTGCGTCGCCAAATATAACTATTTTATAAGTTGCATCATACATGATTCAAAAACAAATTCAATAGTGATTTTTTACTTATCTCTTAACATTATGATTTCTATTAATAAATTTAAATTTTCGTCTTTAAAAAAATATACCTATATATATTATCTAATTTAGCCCTTAATAAAAATTAATATTAAATTTAACTAATTCTGATTATAAGTCCTTAATT
>CAZRKO010000300.1:0-2273 GCA_964600445.1 uncultured archaeon | reverse complement strand
AATCGTAATAGGGATTATAATAGGGGTCATTCTTGCTATCGTATTAGTGGGTCTTTTGCTCTAACCATTGAAGGTTATAAAGATAAAATAAACTCCTTTTTTTTTATATAATTCGGTAAAATTCACCTAGTTTTGTTATAAATCATAAGATTCTCAATTCAAAGTGACAATGAATATATTTACAAAAGATAAGAACTAAGAATTAATAATAGTGTCAATTTCTTTTTAGTATAAAATCTCAAATTAGGACTCTAATTGTTATATGTCTCGATTAAGGAAAATAAGCACGCATAAAAAAAAAATAGTTCTCTTAGTTAGTATTTCCCTTGTTGTAATCGGATTTACGCCGCAATTCACTATTAGGATCATTCGTGATTTAAACAATCCATATACAATTGAGCCTTTAGCTTTAGAAGCTGAAGATGGAACACATATCAGTTCAATTATTTACACTCCAATAGGAGAAAAAAGCCACGGTGGAATAGTCGTAAGTCATCGATATTGGGGAGATAAACTACTTATGCAACCTTTAAGTGTAGAACTTGTGAGACGAGGTTTTACTGTCATTAGCATCGATTTTCGTGGTCATGGTGCATCTGGTGGACAGTTTATCCGTAGTCAACTACTCAACGATATGAAAGCAGCTGTAAATTACATGGAATCCGAATTACCCTATATTACTCAAATAGGAGTTATAGGACATTCATTAGGTGCGATAGCGGCAGCAGAATTAGCAAGGGCTTACCCCGATAAAATTAATGCAACAGTAGCTATTGGGAGCTTGGGTTTCAATCCATCGGGAATTTCAAATCTTTTAATGGCAATTGGAGGGATTGAACCCTACATTTCTGAAGAAGAATTCCTTAATGCCTTAAGAATTTATACAGGAGAACAAAATGTAAGTGTCGGTAAGCTTTATTACGGAGATTTTGTTGGTGGAAATAATACTATGGTTTTCGTTGGAGACAATTTTAATCATTTAATGGAAATTATTGATCCTAAAATTACGTATCAAACTATTCAATGGTTCGAGCAAGTATTTAACGGAGTCCCTGCAGATGACATTATCCTAACAGAATGGTTCCTTGAGTTTTTTTCTCTAATATTCCAGCTAGGTGCTATTATTCTCAATTTTATTTTAGTAATTTACCTTAGCGACTATATTTTTAAAGGTAAAAACAAGGACCTTGAGAGGGATTTAATTAAAGAGTCAAAAACAAGATTAATCTCATATTATGCCCTAATGACTATGGGATTTGCAGTAATTGCTTTTTTTTCTCTATTGAGTATTCCTGGAGATGCTGATCGATTTAATCCTTTGTATTCTATTATATTTATTAGCATAGGAGTAGCATTTGGAGTATTTCTACTATTTATCTTCTTAATAATGAGCTCCGAACAAAATTTTTCTTTTAAAATCTTTTTTATGAAATTCAAAATGTTATCCTCATCCTTTTCTAAGCATTCAGTAATATTTGGAATCACAGCTGCTTTATTATTTATAATATCTCCGACGATCTTATGGAATTTACCTCCTCAGAATATTTTAATTGAAGGTGGAAACTTTGGTATCATGATTGGCTTAATATTTATCTCTTTTCCATTCTTTTTAATGAAGGAATTCTACTTTAGGATTATTCAAAGAATGTCTAAAAAATCAAAAATATATCGAGAGTATATCAATATGGTTTTTGCAGGAATATTCATGGATAATTTAATTATTTTTGCGATTTTTTCCGTTGGCTGGATTAATGTCGTTTATATGGGAGATGAATTACTCTACTTATCTGTATGGATTAGGTTTAGCATTATTCAGAATATACTTGTCACATGGATTTATATATATTCGGGGAGAAATATTTTAGGCTCCACCGTCTTCTCATCTATTATTTATGCTTGGATATCGGTTATAATTTTTCCCTCATTTGGATTTGTATAATCTATCAAAATTTTAATTTAAGAATGTAGATCTTTATTATTTATAAACTATAAAAATAGGCTTTTTAATCTTAGAATTCACTCCCTAATATAGACTCAAAATTTGAGAAATTAAATCTGACTATTCTAAGCTGTGAAAATTAATGGTAAATGGTGATTATGACCAAGACATCTCAATCGTGTTCTGCGGGGCTGCCGGACAAGGTATTCAAACGGTAGAAGCGTTGCTTACTAAAACATTGAAAAATTCAGGATTCTATGTATTTGCTACTCGTGAATACATGAGTCGAGTTAGAGGTGGAGTTAATTCCACAACTATTAGGGTTTCATCGAAG
>CAZRKO010000299.1:0-2311 GCA_964600445.1 uncultured archaeon | reverse complement strand
TCCTTTTTTAATGATATTTTTGTGATAATCGGATTGATTTCAATGCGATTTTACCCTTTTACAAAAGAAATTACACGAATCGAAGAAAGAGAAAGTTTTAAGTAAATAACTAAAAAATTATCTCATTTTTTTTTAATTTGCATTACAATAAGTAATCATTTGATTATATATGAAATAGAAAAAAAATTGAGATTTTGCATAAGGCAACGCAAACCTTATTAGAAATGTATCCTTATAAATTTTAATGGTACAATTTCAATCAAGGTACCAGATGTAGAAAAAGGTTTTTATAATGGTAGAAGGTACTGTAAAGTGGTTTAATAATAAGAAAGGCTATGGGTTTGTTTCCCCAAGCGATGGCTCGGATGATGTGTTTATTCATTTCTCTGCGATTCAAGCAGGGGAAGGAGAGTTTAAAACCGTCTACGAGGGAGATACTGTAGAGTTTGACGTTAGTGAAGGGGAAAAAGGACCCCAAGCAAGCAATGTTGTGGTCACGAAGAAAGGACCTCGACAGAGTAGTTATGGCCGAAGATCTTATTAATAATTACATTAAGGAATAATAAAATTGAGATTTAACAACTTTAATAAAAGGAATGTTTAGAAGAATATTACTATAATGTAAATTGGATTTTTGGCCTATTTTTCGTAGTTTTTATTACTTCTTACAGATTCCAATTTTTTTTTAATTAATTATATTTTTTTATTACGAATTACACTTTTATTACAATAGAATCATTATTCTTCTTTTGAAATAGAGAGGTATGTTTCTAAAATGGAGCGCATCATCATCTTTATAGATAATAGCAACATCTTTCAGGGCTTTCGGAAGTATGTCATTAAAGCCGATTATGAGAAGCTAAAAAACATCATAACTAAAAGCCGTAAACTAGAGCACATCTTTTTGTATGAGGGCGTCGTGTATCCCATGAGTCCCGAGAAGAAGAAGTGGTATGAGGATTTAAGTGAACATAGCGGCTATGTCATTAAGGCGAGTTTTGATAAAATCGCGGCCAATGATGCCATTGAGAAGAAAATTGATATTCAAATCGCGATTGATATGGTGTCCTTAGCATATGAGAATTCCTATGATACAGCGATATTAGTTTCAGGGGATGGGGATTTTGTGCCTGTTGTTAAAAAAATCAGAGAATTGGGTAAGAATGTGGAATTATGGGCGTTTAGATATTCATTAGCAAATGCGTTAAAGGAAGAACTCGAACATGGAAATTTTTATTATCTTGATGACATTTTGAGCAAAATAAAGATGTAATAAATAGAAATAAAAAAAATTGGAAAAGCGAATAAGTAAAGTAGTTTTTACGTTCTTTAGAAGCATGAAGAGAACGTTCTCATAATCCTTAAAAAATTAATTGTTGAGTGGTGTAATTATGGATATTTCTTATATAAATCTTGAATAAATTCATCCCATTCCTTATAGGATCGCTTTATTAATACAGCATTACTACACTCCTCTTCCATCTTAACCCAATTTTCAACATATTTATTATGCATCAATGTCAAACTGGATTTAATAAGGAACATAATTGAATCTTTGTATTTAACGAATTGTTTCACAAATTCTTCAGTCTTGCTTTCTAACTCATCAAGAGGAAATATTCGTGTAGGAAAATTCAGGTTTTTTAATTGCTCTAATCCAAATTGGTCTGCAGTTAATAAAATATTTTTAGCGAAATTCAAACCAAAATTTCGTAAAGTCATAAATGTTGCCAAAGCTCTGGGAAACATAGATATGGCTATCTCAGGCATCCTAAAATACATATCAGGAAATTGGCGGTCAGCAAAAATCCTTAGATCAGAAGCCATAACAATCATCATACCATAACCTATCGCAGTTCCTTGAACCTGAACAATAATTGGCTTTTTCATAAGGAGCATCTTTTGAGTATTGAGTTTAGTGTATTTTAGTACATCCTTGATATTATCAGATGTCGTATCACCAGGTTGAATTTTCATATCAAATCCCGCGCTGAAGACCTTATTGCCCGTGCTTTTTATTAGCAAACATTTTGCTTTATCATCATTTTCTGCCTCTACGAGTCTGTCGTGTAATCTCTTAAATAAGTATAAATTAAAGGCATGAACAGGAGGTCGATTTAAAGTAATTCTAGCTACTTTTCGTTTCACTTCGTATAAAACAATATCATCTTCCGACATATATTTATACCTTTTTTCGCCCACTTAAGTTGAATATTTTTTAAATGTAATATAAAAACAGATATTCAAATATTTAACATTTTTGTAGATTTAGAAACTGCATTAGATAAATTCTTTGTACTTTTCTTCCATT
>CAZRKO010000298.1:0-2348 GCA_964600445.1 uncultured archaeon | reverse complement strand
AACATCTGGTGTTGTTGTGGAAGAGCAACTTGGAGATAAACTTCCTCAAGAAAGGCTTGATGAATTAAATGAAATATGTAGTTTTGCTCGAATAAAATATGTATTTAAAGCAAGTAAAATCAATAAAAATAAAAAGCGAAAGCGAAAATAATATTTATATAATAATTTAAAATGGAATTTAATAGTTTAGTATTAGATTTAGATGATATAGAAAGAAATTATCCCGATAATCCTTTAGAATTTTTCAGGAACAAAAAGTTATGCTTATTTAAAGCTTGTCTTGAAAAATATTTTCCAGGAGTGCGCTGGGGAATTTATGATTTATTAGAAGAACTCGATTTGAAATTATCAGTTTGCGAAAGTCAGTCATGTTGCAGTGGAACTTTTTTCCAGAGGAATTTAATAACAAGAGCTCAATTTGCTGCGATAAATGAAAGAAACCTTAATGAACTTAATCAGCAAGCAGATATCGTTTTATTTAGTTGTAATGGTTGTTACAACTCTCTTATGAGAGGGAGGGACTTTTTAAAAAATCCCGATGTAAAAAGAAAGACTCAAGAAATAATGGATCGCTTAAGAAAAAATTCTTCTGGGAAAAATTATCCGGGAAAATATGAAATAATGGAAAATCCAAAATTGAGGTTGGTTCACGATTTAGACTTATTATATCTAATTAGAAATGAAGTACTTAACACTTTAAAATTTGATTTGAAAGAGCTTAAAGTTGCTATACATTACGGGTGTCACTACCTAAACCTTTCAAGAGATAAGAAAACTGCTGAAGCATATTTAAAAGATAAAACCAAATTAGAAGAACTGGTCTCCCTTTTTGGTGGAATTCCAGTAGATTACCAAGAAAGAGAAGCTTGCTGTGGGTGGGGGGCTTCTCAACTTGTAATACATCCTAAAGAGGCGCTCAAGATTACTTATAAGAAATTAAAAAGCGCCGAGAATGTAGAAGCGGATTTCATGTTAATGCCATGTCCTACTTGTTTATATACATTAAGTAAACCAGAATATAGAGAAAAAATTAATAAATATTTCGGAGAAAAGTTAGACATTCCCACAATTCACATCAATGAATTAATTGCAATCTTGAGAGGTTGTGAAGAAGAGCGTTGCATTGCTTTAAGAAGAAAGGACAAAAGAATCATGGAAATCTATAATACAATAACTCAAGAATGAATTTAAAAAAAAAATTAGAATTTAAAAAAAAAATGAAAGAGGAGACAGGTTGATTAGGTCTCTTCTATGGCAAACCTGGGACAAGCATCTATGCAGATCAAGCAGCCAATGCATTTCTCGAGGGAATACTCTAATAATTCTTTTTCATCCATATGAAGGGCATCTGTTGGACAAAGAGAAACGCAGGCCCCACAGTCAATACATTTTTCAATTTCAATGATTACTCTTCCCTTTTTATTAACAATTATATCATTCTTTTGTAGTGCTTCAGTAATACTAGCTATTTTATCCTCAGGAATGTCTAAAAGTAGATTAATCCCACTCCGTCCTGTCGAAAACTTTAAAATGTTAACTGATATGTGCTGTTCTAAAATTACATTAATTACTTTTGAGTAATCATCAACCTTTTTTATTAAACCAAATGGTAAGGTAACGTTTATAACGGTCATATTTTTACATCAGCTCCTCACTTGTTATTATACCTACTACTTTTCTCTCATCATCAATGACAGGTAAAGCAGAAATCTTATTTATTTTCATTTTCCTTGCAGCGTTACTAATTGGCTCGTTATCCTTAGTTATAAAGACACGCTTCGTAATTATCTCATTTAACTCATGCTTATCTTCGGCAATGGCCTTTGTAATATCAAAGCTAGTTACAATTCCTTTCAGCGTATGATCTCGGTCGGTGATGACAATATGATTAATGTTTTTTCTTACGATTTTCTCAGCAACAATCTTGATATCACAGTCTTCATAACAAATCTCAGCATCTTTTTTCAAATCTTTGACAAATTTCAATTCAGATGTTAATTTCATTGGTTTAAATATAGTATCTGTTGGCAGGGTTTCAGCTGGGGGATTTAAAAGAAAATCTCCATTGAGAATCCAGTTTTTAAGAGTTTCAGCAATTTTTCGAGCATGATAAAGCGATGATAAAGATGAACATTTAATCTTTTTTCCATTTAACTCGATTGAACCACTTTTTAATTCTTTATAATTAAGCTGTCTGAGTTTAGGCCTGGCTCTCCTGGGTACCCCATAATCTACAACATCTGTTAGAAGACTTTCATCACTAACTGCTGTTTTTTTGGCTAAACCTTCATTTAAAATAGGAATGGGAATCCCCACCCCCACGAACAATGAGGTACCATATTTTTCTT
>CAZRKO010000297.1:0-2364 GCA_964600445.1 uncultured archaeon | reverse complement strand
GTTCTTAAGCGTTTTTTTGGCCCCAGCTTGATTTATATGTGAACCTAAAACTTCTCTAGTAGCAGCATTTACAATATGAGTTGCTGTATGGTGTTGGGCAAGTTGTGTTCTCCATTCATTATTTACTTCCACTTTAACGGTATCGCCTTCTTTAAAACCTGGTTTTTCATCTAATACATGTATGATACGATTTCCCTGTTTGAAGACATCATTAAAAGTTTGCCCGTTAATAGTTCCAACATCATGTAATTGGCCTCCTGAAGTAGGATAGGCAACAGATTGGTCTAAAATTACCATGTTATCAAGATTTTTTAAGACCTTCGCCTCATTTGAGGTTTCTGTATAATCATAATAGTATAGGGATTTAGTTTCAGGGATTCCCTCTAAATCTAATTCAATTTGTTTAGAAGTTGCGTGAATTTGTTCAACTTTTTCATGTCTTTCTACGACTAATGAATAAAAATCATCCGGAATTTTAATTTTAACATCATAATTTTTTGCTGTTTCTTTGACCATATCGGGGCTTATCCCATTAGAATCGTATAGTTCAATCAAGGTATCAGTGGAAATTTCACCTTTTTGCAAGATTTTCTCTAAAATTTTTCCTGCTTTTTTCTTCGTAGCATAAAATTTTTCTTTTTCAACACCAAGAATCTCTCTGATTTCATCTAAATGTCCAGAAACCTCTGGAAATATTTCTTTTAATTCTTCCGCATGCCAATCACATACATCTGCTATATCAATTTTCCAATTAAACTTATCAATAAAGCTAATGGCACGTCTAAAAATTACTCTTAAATTATAACCTCCACCTACATTGGAAGGAAGTTTACCGTCATTAATTGCAAATAATAAACTTCGCGCATGTTCGGCAATTGAATAAAGACCGGTCATGGGCATGATTTTTCTTTTTAAGTCCTTTGCATCGATTTTAATCTCTTTTGCAACTCGTTGCCAAGCAGCATCCATATCGTCAACTTCATCTATATTTAAGTAAGCAGAATACCGAGAAAATTTATTATACAAGTCTAAGTCTAAATCAATTTTTGTAATTTTTCTAAGGTTTTCTAACACATAGGGAAAAATGGCTTCATACATATTTGGTGTGCCTTGTGAAAACCAAGCAACGCGTTCTTGTCCCAATCCCATATCAAGCACTTTAAGCTTTAACTCTCTGGGACCCTCAGGAGTTTGTTCAAACATAGTGTATACTTGGTTAAATAATTCAACACCTCTACTGAAAAATTCAAGACTACAGCCAAAAGATCCGCCTCCCGCCCAAGAATCTTCATGAATTGTAATCTCATCTTTTGAAAGTCCCACACCTTCTTCGGTAATAAAATCATGCATATCCATAAAAAGTTCGCCTTGATTCCATTCTTCGGGAGGAACAAATGTATGCTGGCCAATCATAACAAATCCTGTATTATGTGAACCAGTCACTCCTACATTTTCAATATCATTAAATCTTAAGCAAAATTGGGGGATTATAAGCTTTTTTGCTGGGGGTTCCACTTCTCCTGTAATTACATAGGGTTGAAACGCAGAAATAGAAGCAATGGTAAATTCTGAAGTAGGATTCCATCTCGCAACACAGGGGTATCTTTTTATAGGTTTATAGCCCCTTGGCTCTAAAACTTCAACGATTTTCTTCCATACATCAATGTATGATAATTTTATAGGAGATGGGTTATCTGTGACGACTTGGAACCCTCCAGAACAGGCAGGATCGCCGCAAACCTCTCTATCTTTATGAGTTGTCCAAAAATAAGTTCCACAATTGCATAATTTTCTCATATATCCTAATTCTTGAAGTTCTTTGGTAGGAAAATATTTATCTGGAGTTTTCGAGGTAATTTTTTTAAAAGCTTTTTTCAATTCTTTATCTGTAAGACAATGTATAAGCTCGTTTAATTCGTTATTGGAGGTCATTTTTCTATTTCTCGTCTGATAATATTATTTTAGCAATATTTTTTTAAATATACGGTTTCGTATAATCTTTTCTTAATTACATCAAAGCTCTATTTTATCTATATGTAAAGATTTATAATTAAGGATAAAGAAAAAATTATATCTAAATTTTAAACTTGAGGAATTAAATCAAATATAACAATTATCTTCCTTTTTTCATAATAACCTTCATAGCCTTTATATACACAATCGTCGGGATTATTTCTATGTTTTGAATGAAGTTTATGGAAATCGGTCTATCGCATCTCGAACAAAGCTTCGAATTTTTTAGCCAACTTTTAAACTCATCAGCATGTGCTGGATGTCTACAGTGTGGACAAATAATAATTCCTCTTTTCTCATCTGCAGGAAGTTTTGGTAATTGAAAGCAAAATATACACTTGAAATCTTCCT
>CAZRKO010000296.1:0-2379 GCA_964600445.1 uncultured archaeon | reverse complement strand
GTGCTAGATTTTCAATATAACTACGACAGATCTCGAAAATCTCTCCATGGATATGGTGATTTATCAGTTAACAACAACTCTAATAAGGATCGAATCTGGGATACGCGCTTAGAATTTTCTGGTTCTAAACAAACGAGTATAGGAGAGGAGAATGAAGTTGTTCTAGGAATTTTTGAACCTAAAACTAGTAAAAGTATTAAATTTGAGCTTATTAATACTGAGGAAATCTCAGATTTGATATGTATTGATGAAGAAATTGAGATATTGAATGATAAATTAGAATCGATTAAAACTGAATTTGAAAACTCTGAGGAGGACATAAAAACCTTACATTTAAAGAGAACTAATATTCTATTGTCAGGTAGAGAGAATTTAATAAGGTATACTATTGTAATTAGAAATGTTAGTACGTCAATTATAGAAGAGATTGAATTTAGAAAAGCTATTTTCAAGGATTTTTACGATTTTCAAGTATCTGATCAATCATCTAAAAACTTAGTTATAGGAAGAAATTCTATTGAATGCTCAGTGAATAAATTACATCCAGGAGAAAACGCAATTATACAATTTTCGATTAAAGTAATGCCTAAAAAAAATCAAAAAATTAGAACGGGAATTATAGAAACTTCATTTAAAGTTAAAGATAATGTATTTTCAGAGGTTCATGTCAATAAATTTACGGCTTTCTCTCATGCCTTTCATGCAATTAACAAATCAGAAGTTAATAACAGACCCAATCATTGGAAATGTTCCTTAATTTTTGAAAATCACAGTGATTATTCATTAGATTTAAGAACAATTCTAATTACAGATAAATCCAAAACAGAAGAATATTTAAACTTAGACTTTAAAACTTCAAATAATAAAATGCTAATAAATTCTGGCGAAAACTATCAGACAGACGAATGGGAAACAGAGGATGAAATTGAACCATCCTTCTTTAGAAAAATCGAATATTCAGTAAATTATAATTTTAAGAAAAATTCAACAATAAAAACCTATTTTGTTGATGAAGTTTATGAAGTAGTTGATTTTAAAATAGAAAAACTTATTCCAGAAACCGAGATTAAATCTTTCGAAGAATCAGTGATTACCAATAAAATCTTTATTAAAAACAACAGTTCTATTCCTATGCATGCTGTTGTAGTAAAAGAAGTAGTACCTGAAGATTTTCTACTTCCCATGGATAATACAAGTTATACTTTGACTAATAATTCTGGAACAATTACCCCCGATTCATATACTGTAAATATAACCCCCAACAATGATGATCCTTCTATGATGCATGTATTAGAGCTTGAAGTTAATCTATCTCAAAATAATCTTAAATATTCATTAGAAAAAAATGATACTCTAGAGATTCAATATCCGTTAAGGGCTATTTCACCGGATAACGAGAAATCATATGATTTTCCATTAGAAATTAATGCATATTTTCCTAAATACCAGGAAAGTGCTAATGAAGGGATTAAAGAATATCATGTTATAAAAGAAAATTTGGATAGAGATGCGATTCCTTCCTTAAACATTTCACATAAACGCCGAAACATCATGATTGGAAAAGAAATATTTCCAGGTAGAAGTAGTGATGAATTTGCAATAAATATTATAATCAAAAACAAATCAAATGCCTTCATTAAAGACATTGATATATCAGATACAATTCCAGAATCCTTTAAGCTTATATCATCAAACATAGATCATAAAATGACTAAATCTAGTGATAATCACAATCAAACGATAAATTTCACTATTCCAAATATAACGCCTTATCAGGAAATGGAAATAATGTATTATTTGAAGACTATTGATGGAAAGGATGTAAATTTTACGGAATTAGAATCCTACTTTTATGGATAATAACAAAAAAAAAATAAATAAAAAAAGAGGAGATTAAATGAATTTTCAATATTATGAAACTTTACAAGATAAATCGGATAAATATTTAAACTATTTGGTAAGCCAAATTAAACCGTCATTTACAAAAGGAGAACTTAAAATCTTTTTGGATGAACTGTCAAGTAAACCTACTAAAAATAAACAATCAGCAGGAATGAAGTTAAAAAATATTGGTGACGACTATGACACGATTGATGACTTAAAAAGCCTAAAAGCATCTCAACTAAAATCTTTATATCAGATTTTTATCAGCAGAGAAGATAATTCAAAATTTGCCGTAAAATGGCGTTTTTATCAATATCTTAAATATGTCCAAGGATTTGTAATAGAGAATATCCAAGTTAATGTATCCAATCAATCTAATGATAATTTGGACTTCGTTATAGAGATGGAAGAAGATGAATTGACCTATGTCGTTTGTAATGATATTCTTGATCTAAATAATTTTCCAAACGTTGAAGTCGGTGACGAAGTAGTTAT
>CAZRKO010000295.1:0-2407 GCA_964600445.1 uncultured archaeon | reverse complement strand
ATAATGATATATTTTTGCGTCCTTTTCATCTTTTAATTTTGTAACTTCTCCCAAATTTTTCAACTCAGTTAAAATTTGGAATATAGGATTCCAGTAAGATTTTTCTGTGATTAAACAGATATTTAAGGTGTTTTTTTTATCCAGAATCGAATTAATTTGGTTTAATAAATTATTTTTAAGAGATTCTTCTTCTCTTTCTTGAGAGATTTGAATGTAGAAATATGATATTAAATTAAAAGCATCATCTATATTTTCTCCTGTTAGAGCACTAGTTTCTATGTATGATATTTTAGAAGTTCCAGTTTCAGACAAAAATTTTGCCATTGAAACTCCTTCTTCTGACGTGATTATTCTTTGATCAACCAAATCTTTTTTATTTCCTACAAGTATGATTGGAATATCTCTTCCTCCTATAAAGTCTATCAATTCGACGTACCATGTTTGAATATTATTGAATGATTCGCGGTTGGTCAAATCAAAAACTATAAAAGCAGCTTGAGTCCCAGAATAATACGTTTTACGAAATCTTTTGAAGTATTTTTGAGCCCCTATATCCCATAAATTAATGTGAATATCATTATCTAAAAATTCAAATGCGTGTGATAAAATATTCAATCCGATTGTTGATCTATAATTCTTAGAAAATTTTTTATCAACAAAGCGTCTTACAATTGAGGTTTTTCCTACAATTAAATCCCCAACAATTACAAACTTAAATCTGTAGGATAATCCTCTGTCTAATCTCATCTGATAAATTTGGTGTCTTAATTTTTCGGATTTTTCAACAGAACATTCAAAATTTGGAATTTCTATTTGAATTACGTCATTTTCTTCAGCGTTGATTATTTGAGCAGATTTTTCTGCAATATAATAAGCGTATGGGTAAAGTCTATCTATAGAAGCGAGCGCATTTACCACAAAACTTAATGTAGCATTCTCATCTACGGATATAAACAATAGTCTATGGGTTTCCGTATCAAAAGAAGCTGAACCATACTTCTTAAACGCAAACTCATCACGAAATCTCTCTAAAATGGGATTAACAACCGCACTTAACACTGAAACTAATTCAAGATCAATATTTTTTCTTTTTTCGCCTGCTATTATAAATCCCTCATGATCAGAAAGAATAATGGCCTCAACTTCGGAATTTAATGCTAAAAAATCTTCATATAATTCCGAAAAATACTTTTCTTTACTTACTAACAATAAATTCGCCTCAATTTGATATATTATTTGAATTCCAAATTATACATGCACTATATTCATTAAAAAGTTTTATGCAAAAAAAGAATCCATTTTCTAAATTAATCACAAGATTAATATTTTTTAACGATAATAATAATAAAAAGACTATTTATTGTGATGATTATGAAGTATAGAAATATGGGTTCAATAACTCAAGAAGTATCTGCGCTAGGTTTTGGGGCTATGCGAATGCCAGGGAACCGACAAGAAGCAATTAAAATGATACGTTATGCGATTGACAATGGAGTAAATTATGTTGACACAGCGTATACATATCATGCAGGTAGAAGCGAGGTAATTGTTGGAAAGGCTTTACTAGATGGTTATCGTGAAAAAGTTATTCTCACCACAAAATCACCTTTATGGTTAGTTAAAACAAGAGAAGATTTTGACAAATGTCTGAATAAACAGATTAAAAGATTAAAGACTAATCCTGATATTTATCTATTCCATGGAATGAAAAAAGACCGATTGGAAAAAGTAAAAAATTTTAATTTAATCGAAAAAATGGAAGAAGCTAAGGCAGAGGGCAAATTTAAATATATAGGATTTTCATTTCACGACGGTTTCGACGCCTTTAAAGAGATTATTGATTTTTATGATTGGGATTGTTGTCAAATCCAGCATAATTATCTTGATATTGATTTTCAAGCAGGAATAAGAGGATTAAAGTACGCAGCTAGTAAGAATATCCCTGTAATAATCATGGAGCCTATAAGAGGCGGTCAATTGGCTATTCCAGAGGACAAATTAGAAATAAAACCAGAGATTAAGAGAGTATTAGATAACTCTAAAGTTAAAAGAACAATGCCAGATTGGGCTTTACAATTCCTTTGGAATCAGCCCGAAGTTTCAGTGGTATTAAGCGGTATGAGCACTATGCAGCAAGTTATTGAAAATGTAGAATCAGCAAATAATTCCGGAATTGATATATTGACTAAAGAAGAATTAGAAACCATTTCCGGATTACGAGAAGCATTTAAAAAAATTTTTGCGGTGCCTTGTACTAATTGTGGGTATTGTATGCCATGTCCTAATGGAGTTAATATCCCGATGATAAATAGATTGCTGAATGATGCTGTATATTGGGGTACCAGTAGTAATCCCATAACTCTCTACTTTTACAGTAATTTGGCAAAAACACCAGAGGAGTTGGAAC
>CAZRKO010000294.1:0-2446 GCA_964600445.1 uncultured archaeon | reverse complement strand
ACGTAATTTTTTTTTCTTAACTTCATCTATTTGGAATGTTTCAGTGTTTATTATTACGCCATAGTCTTTTCTTGCGCCTTTGATTGATACATATTCATTTATTACGTCTTATAATTTATAGAAGAAATAAGTTAAATAACAATTCGAGTCCGGTCCGTTAGTTAACATATAATTGGCTTGACATTTTTTTCTTCAAAACACTCCATGCAAAAATCTCCCATTGAACCGCGAACTTTAGCTTCTTTACCACAAAATATACATTTCATAACATGAAACACCTAAATGGTTAAAAAAAATGAATATATATATAAAAATATTTAATTTTTATTTGATTTCTTTAGATTCTTTGATCCAGCCTTCAATATCTTTGAGTGTTGGAAGTTTTCTTAACAAATCTGGCTTTTTTTCATCTAATTTTTTTATACGATCTAAAGTATTTTTGGCATTTCTTTGGGCAAATTCTTTAACAGAGTCGATTCCAATTTCGTTCAAAGCCTCAGAGTACTCAGGACCGACGCCTTTTAGTCTTATTAAATCGGCAAATTCTTGCCATTTATCAATCAATTTTTCTGAAATATCTGCTTTTTTTGCTAACTCTTTGATTTTATCCTTACTCAATTTTAATAAGTCTTCACATTTGGAAATTCCGGCACTTATTAATTTCTTTCCATAAACTAGGCCAATACCCTCTAATTCTTCTATATCCATCCCTGGGCTTTCTTTATTCATTTTAGTTTCATATTTTTCTTTAGCTTCATTAATCCAACTTTCAATATCTTTGAGTGTGGGAATCTTTCTAATTACATCTGGTGTTTTTTTATCTAATTCAACTAGTTTATCTAATATCTTTTGGGCATTTCTTTGAGCAAATTCTTTAACAGAATCGACTCCGATCTTGTTTAAAGCCTCAGAGAATTCAGGTCCGACTCCTTTAATTCTCATTAAATCCGCGTGTTCTTGCCATTTATCGAGTAATTTTATCGATATTTTGGTTTTTTCTGCTAACTCCTTCAATTTTTTGTAAGTTAAAGCCAAAAGATCCGCTACATTGGCGATACCGGCTTTTTCCAAAATCTTTGCGTATTTTTCACCTACTCCTTCAATTTCAATTATCTTCATTTTAAAATCACCTTAATTATTTTTTAAATTTGTAAAATTATTATAAAAATTATCTTTTAAATAATTTACCCAATAAATAAAATATTATTCTTTTTTTCATAAATAAAGCGTTTAAAATGAAAAGTGAAAGTGAATCAATTTTAGAACCAATAACGCGCAAACTCGAGCGGCATTCAAGTGTCGATTATATCTCCAACCGCACCGTGAGCAAGTCATATCTCTCTATAGAGACGTATTCATTTGTTACGTCTTCAAGTACAAGATCTGGATCTCTTTCTAGAGGATTTCCAACGCCACCTCCGTATATAATTAAGTTTAATTTTGAAAATTAACCTTATTAGATAATAACTTCAATTAAGCTTATTTATCATCAACAATTATAATTTTTGAATTAAGTTTTGTGATGTGTTGTTAATGCCTGATAATGAAGAGTTTTCGAAAGATACGATAAATAAAGTTTGTAAATTGGCACTGTTAGAGCTAACAGAGGAAGAAAAAGAAAAATTTTCAAAGCAATTAGGTAATATTGTTTCTTATTTTAAAAAATTAGATGATTTAGACACCACAGATGTCGAGCCCACAACACATCCAATTGATGGTCTAAAGAATGTTTTTAGAGAGGATATACCCTGGAAAAGCCTTTCTAATGAAGAAGCTTTAAAAAATGCTCAACATAAAAAGGATGGTTATTTTAAAGCTCCAAGAATCTTAAAAGATTAATAAGAAAAAGAAATTACTCCTTATACTTTTTCGTAAGTATTTTTATAGCCTCTCTCATATCACTTAACGCTTTTCTTTTTTCTGCTGGAGACATGTTGTAAAAATCCTCCTCAAGATTAGTGCTAAACTGATCCCCAGAAGCCACAGCTTTATATTTCTTTATAAGTAATTTTGAAACATAATTATCATATTGTTCCAAAGCTTTTTGAAGTTGTGGCTTGTCTTTTATTTTATCCCATAATTCCAATGTTTCCAAGGATTTTATTCCGATATCTATTCTAAACCAGCTAATTGGAAATAACAGCTCTCGTTGAATTCCCATTTCTATTATACCTATATTTTCTTCATCAACGTATAGCTCCGGTAATTCTTCTTCGGCAAAAACAATGTTATCGCTCATAATATAAAGGTTTGCAGCCCCTCTACTAGTGCAAACAATACCAGTAGCAAAACCTTTTGCCAATCGCAATTTATCAGAAATATCTTCTAAACTCGATCCAAAAATCCTCAAGTTCTTTTTATTGGTTCCTTGAAACTCAAATTTAATTTTATTGATTCCAGCTGCACCAATGATAATTTCTGGGAATAAATTTTAATCTCTTGTTTT